>NZ_NMPS01000187.1:0-8984 GCF_002261125.1 Siphonobacter sp. BAB-5385
AGTCGTGGAGAGGTCCAGCCTGGAAGGCTTCCGGGCTATCGAACAGCCCTGTCTATAGTACTAAACTCCGTCCAGGTGAATAACGAAATTTAGTAAAAGCAACAGGCGATGGGAATAAGCTACTAGTCCAAACAAGGCCCAGATACATTCTAGCCAACCGCTAGGGCTTCTGCATCCACTCCATAATCCGAATCACCTCACAGGCTTCCCGTACATCATGCACCCGCAGGATCTTCGCTCCTTTTTGCAGAGCAATTGTATTGAGCACCGTCGTACCGTTGAGAGCTTCGGCGGGAGGAATACCCAGTTTTTTCCAGATCATACTCTTGCGGGATAAGCCAATCAGGAGCGGTAACTGAAAAATTTGCAGGGCTTCGGACTGAGCCAGCAACTCATAATTCTGATCCGCATTTTTGGCAAAACCAAAACCGGGGTCCAGAATAATATCCTTGATGCCGGCCTGCCGGGCCAGGTGTACCCGTTGAGCCAGTTCATCGATGACCTCCGTCAGCAGGTTTTGGTATTGATTCAGACTGCCCATCGTCTGGGGTGTCCCCCGCATGTGCATGAGTACGTAGGGCACGTTGAGTTCGGCAACAGTGGTAAACATCGCCTCGTCCAGTAAACCACCTGACACATCGTTGACCAGTACTGCTCCCGCTTCAACGGCCCGGCGGGCAACGCCCGAACGGAAGGTATCCACCGAAATCAATGCTTCGGGAAAGGCTTCTAAAATGGTATCTATGGCAAGTACAACCCGACGGACTTCTTCTGCTTCCGAAACTTCGGCCGCACCGGGCCGGGTGGAGTATCCGCCAATATCCAGAAAAGTAGCCCCTTCAGACAGCATCTGCTGAGCCTGCTGGCGAATGCGATCCGGGTCTTCAAAACGGCTACCGGCGTGGAATGAATCGGGCGTAATATTGAGTATTCCCATCACCACCGGCTTTTTCAAGGATACAATTTGCCCCCGGCAGTTGAGCGTAGATGGGGTAGAAAGAAGTGCTTGCATCGCGTAAAATTACGATCAGAAGGGGCTAAAAAGGGCCTGCAATCCAATTCTGACAACTATATAATAGCTATTCAGGAATTTTCCCGGAAATATCCAATATTGACTTTGGCAATACGCGAATCGTGGGCTATTTTTGCGGGCAAATTTGCAATCTCCCAGTAACTACTCATATTCAATGGCAAACGCAGTCAATAAAGGTAAGATTACCCAAGTGATCGGACCGGTTGTGGACGTGAGTTTCGAAGAAGAAGGTTCGTCCTTGCCGGCAATCCTTGATGCCCTCGAAGTAACGAAACCCAACGGTCAGAAAGTCGTCCTGGAAGTACAACAGCACTTAGGCGAAGACCGCGTACGTGCGATCGCCATGGACGCGACCGAAGGTTTGTATCGGGGTATTGAGGTGCTTCACTTTGGTTCGACCATTGTAATGCCATCCGGCGATGCCATCCGTGGTCGCCTCTTTAACGTGGTAGGTGATGCCATCGACGGTATGCCACAACCCAGTGCACAAGACAGCCTCTCCATTCACCGGAACGCTCCCAAGTTCGACGAACTGGCTACTTCAACGGAAGTATTGTTCACGGGTATTAAAGTAATCGATTTGCTCGCTCCTTACGTAAAAGGAGGTAAAATTGGTCTGTTCGGTGGTGCCGGTGTAGGTAAAACCGTATTGATCCAGGAGCTGATCAACAACATTGCTAAAGTATACGGTGGTTTGTCCGTATTCGCTGGTGTAGGTGAACGTACGCGGGAAGGAAATGACCTGCTTCGCGAGTTTATTGAATCAGGCGTAATCAAGTACGGCGAAGCTTCAACCACTCCATGGAAGCGGGTGGATGGGATCTGTCGAAAGTAGACGACGAAGCGTTGAAAGATTCCAAAGCTACGCTCGTGTTCGGACAGATGAACGAGCCTCCGGGAGCACGTGCACGGGTAGCCCTTTCGGGTCTTACCGTAGCTGAGCACTTCCGCGATGGCGACGGCGAAGGTCAGGGTCGCGACATCCTGTTCTTCATCGACAACATCTTCCGCTTTACGCAGGCTGGTTCTGAAGTATCGGCTCTATTAGGCCGGATGCCTTCAGCCGTAGGGTATCAGCCCACGCTGGCTACCGAAATGGGTGCCATGCAGGAGCGGATTACGTCAACCAAGCGTGGTTCCATTACTTCCGTACAGGCCGTTTACGTACCTGCGGATGACTTGACTGACCCCGCTCCGGCAACGACGTTTGCTCACTTGGATGCTACCACGGTATTGAGCCGTAAACTTTCTTCGCTGGGTATCTATCCCGCCGTGGATCCGCTGGATTCAACCAGCCGTATCCTGAGCCCGGATGTATTGGGTGATGCTCACTACAACTGTGCAATGGCCGTGAAAATGATTCTGCAACGGTATAACGAATTGCAGGACATTATCGCCATCCTTGGTCTGGACGAATTGTCAGAGGAAGATAAACAAACGGTATCACGGGCTCGTCGCGTACAACGCTTCCTGTCTCAGCCCTTCCACGTAGCCGAGCAGTTTACGGGTCTGAAAGGCGTATTCGTTTCGATTGAAGAAACCATCAAAGGCTTCAACAAAATCATGTCGGGTGATTACGATCACCTGCCAGAAGCTGCATTCAACCTGGTAGGTACGATCGAAGACGCGGTCGTAAAAGGGGAGAAACTGCTGGCAGAAGCTTCTAGATAGTTTACAGTTTTTGGTTTTCAGTTGACAGCGAAAGCTTGGTGAGCCTTTACAGTCAACTGAAAACCGCAAACTGAAAACCGCAACGGCGGCCGCTGTAAACTCAAAACAGAAGACTGACTATGTTCATCGAAATCATTACTCCCGATAAGAAAGTTTTTGCCGGAGAGGCTACTTCGGCTTCATTTCCGGGTACGCAGGGTTCCTTTCAGATCTTAAACCATCACGCCCCCCTGGTGAGTACACTGGGTAAAGGCGAAGTGATCGTAGAATCAAAAGAGGGCCAGAAAACGTACATCGTAGATGGGGGCGTAGTGGAAGTACTCAACAATAAGATTCTGGTTCTGGCCGAAGCCATTTTATAAGAGCTGTGCTAACGTTTCGTGCGTTAGTCGCTGATAGTCCCGCAAGTTTTAAAACCTGCGGGACTATTTTTTTTGCCGTTTATCCGAAAGCGGGAATTTGGTAGTTTTGCTCCGAAAATATTTGGATGAAGTTCGGCGTTAACGAAGGTATTTTAAGTACAACATTCCATGAAAAAGCGACTACTTTTTAGTTTGATCGGGGCTCTGTTGCTCGGAGCCGTGCAGGCCCAGGTGACAGTGAAACCCCGGGTGGAAGGGCAAACGGCCGCGGATGTGTTCATTACCAAGGTAGAGCTAACCAGCCAGTTTACCATTGTGTACATGCGGTACGAAGATCCGCCACTGAATATTCAGGACCGCTGGTTGCGAAAACTGAATCCGCAAATGCAGGAGACGTCGTACAGCAACGTCGCCGTTGATCCAGAGAGCGATTTACGGGTGAATCAGAAGGGAAATTTGTACTCATTCAAGTTCATCAAGGCCGTAGGCATCCCGGTAAGACCCGATAAACGGGACGTACAGCCGGGGGACGTGATCAGTTTCGCGGTGTATTTCGAACGTCTCGAACCCGGCATGGAGGATTTTGATCTCTTCGAATGCCGGGATCGGGCAAACGGTTGGCGGTGCTGGAATTTTTATCACATTCATATTAAAAATCCAGCGGACAAAACGAAAAAGGATACAAAAGCTCCAGCGGTTGCTCAGGCCTCTAAAAAAACGCCTGAAGTCGCCACGGTGTTGCTGAGTGGTCAGGTGTACGACGCCGTAACGAAAGAACCGCTGGAAGGGAAAATCGCTGTATTGCGGGCGGGAGCGAAAGCAGATACGCTTCGAACCATTGGTAGTACGGGCGTTTTTCGGAAAAGCGTACGACCCGGAAGTTATCAGCTTTCAACGGTAGTACCGGGTTACGAAACGATGACGGCGACGGTAACGGTGAAGGATAATGCCGTAGAAAAAGACTTCTATTTACGTACGGGGAAAAGACAATCTGCACCCGCCGTTGCTCCGCCCGTAGCGACTGCTCCGGTTAAGCCAACACCTCCACCCGCGACTACATCATCGTCTATGGAAGATTTGAAAGCGGAAGTAGGCTCCAAGATTGAATTGAAGAACATTCTCTTTGAAACCGGCAAAGCCGTACTACTCATCGAATCGCAGGAAAATCTGGCTCAGGTGGTTGCGTGGATGAAGAAAAATCCGACGGTTGAAATCCGACTCGAAGGCCATACGGATGCCATCGGCGATTCGCAGAAAAACATGGAATTATCCATCGAACGGGTGGAAACCGTTAAACGGTACCTCGTCACTAATGGGATTAACGCCTCGCGTATCGAGGCGAAAGGCTTCGGTGATACGCGGCCGCTGAGTACTGCTAAAAGTGATCAGGAACGCAAGGTCAACCGACGGGTTGAACTCATCGTAACCAAGAAGTGATAGATCAGGTAGAGACGCGATTATCGCGTCTCTACTGCTTTAAAACCTTCCGATAAAGTGGTTCCCCGCAAACGCAGCGAAGGATTATAATACGGAGAGCAGGGCAGGGCCGCATCCTGGCAACTACTCCAATACCCCTTGATGCCGTGAATCACGCGGGGATCGTCCGTGGCGACGTACATTCGCTGGCCCTGTAACGGGTAGGAAGTCAGCTGAGCCGCTGGATACGCATCAGGAAATACCAGCGGACTGGCTTGCCGCTTGAAAGAGGCATACAGCAGGGCCAAACTCAATACGCCAACGATTCCAAAACGGTACAAAGCGGGGACGGCCCTTGGATAGGGAAGATACCCTACGACCAGAGCCGCGATGATGAAACCCATACCAAAGCGGAATTCCGGAGCCGTGATAAACCAGAAAGCCACTCCGGCGTACGCCGTCACCAGTACCCAAAACCAGTTGGGATACTGCATCAGAAAAGCAACCGTCTTCTTCCAGCGAAAACTGGCAAATAGCGGCCAGCCAAACAGGCATACCAGCAGCAATTGATCGGGTACGAGTTGTTGGGTAAACCAGTACGGTACCCAACTGAAATCGAATAGTCCCTGCACCGGACTAAGTTTCGTACCGCCTGAAAGATTCAGTAATCCTTGTTCAATGACGATTTTAGGTACTTTCCAGTCGAACGAAAACCAGTCGAGTAAGGGGGAAGTCGTAGGGTACAGGATGTAACCCGTCAGAATTACATTGGCCGTCAGCCACCAGAGCAGCGGGAGCAGTCCTACTGCAATCAGGCGGGGCAGGAAGGCGTAATCTTTCTTGCGAAACGCATCAACGAATAAAAGAAGGGGAATGAGTAGAGCGACGAGTGTACTCATTTTGATGGTAAACGCCAGCAACGTCAGCCACACCATCAGCAGGCGTTCGGACGGATTGGCGGGGGCTTCCATTTGCCGGATCAGCAGGAAAAAAAGTAAACCCACCAGCAACTGAGCCGGGTGGTCGGGACTCGGCGAAGCGAGCCGCCAGTGCGAATGCCACAGGTACCATACCCCCAGTACTACAATGAGTACTTCACTGGGTTTGAAGCGTACGTTTCGTAAAAGGAGCAAGGCCCAGCACCAGACTACCGCCATGAGCCAGCCATTGAGCACGTGAAAGGCATCGCCCCCCAGAAATCGCAGGCTGAAAAAAGCCTCGGTCAGAAAGGACGCGTTGTTGAAACCAAAGCGATAGTTTACGTTAGCCAGCCCCGGTACCACGGCGTATTCCGAAATCCAGCGAATCATGGGAGCGTGGTAGCCACCCGTATCCGCTACGCGGGGCAGGTGCGTCGTACGGGTCAGAATGACGAGAAAACCAAGTAAACTCACTACCCAGAAGAGCCAGGAACGCGGTAGCTGTAGTGTCCGAACGACGCTAAGCCAGTAGTTTCGACGAACCCAGCCGCCTATCAATAGTCCTGTTAATATCAACAGGTGAACCGCTTGCCCTACGGGGACCAACAGCCAGCCATAGCCCAATCCATTCATCAGACCCGCCCAGCCGAGTATTGCCAGAAAAGGAAGCGGCACCTCCAGAGAAGTACGGCCCAGTTTCTGAAAGCCCATTCGTACCAGATCTCCCGCCAGAAGACAAAGCAGCGAGATGTACAGCCAGAGCAGCAGGGTAATCAGCATGAGAAAACAAGGTTAAACCGGGGTAACACAAATGGCTGATGCAAGCACCAGCCATTGTTTAAAAATCGTACAAAGATACGCTTACTTGCGTCGGGAATCAATGACTACGCCCGCGACGATGAGCAGGATCAGGGCAATGTTACTGACCAGATCAATCGTCATGCCGGTTTTCCAAACGGGGGGATCGAACTTGAATTCAATCGTATGCGTACCCGCCGGAATGCGTAAACCGCGTAAGAGGTAGTTCACCCGGATGTGCGGCACTTCCTTGCCATCGATGTAGGATTTCCAGTCGGTATTGCCTTTGTAGAAAATTTCCGAAAACACAGCCAGCTGTTCGCTCTTCGCCTTACTCTGGTACTTGAGTTGATCGGGCTGGTAGGCAACCAGTTGAATCGTATTTGTAGAATCGTACTGAATAGTCGTCAGACCTTTCAAATCTCCTGCGTACCGCTGATCAATCAGGGCCGTTTGTTTGGGATTGAGCGTTTGCAGGGCCGTCATTTCCGCATTGGCATCGGGAACCAGACGGTAATTTTGCACGAACCAGGCATTACCCAAAGCTTCGGGATTCTGCTGGGCGACGTCCTGGTTGCTCTGGGGATCGCGTTGAATAACGTACTTGGCGTTGAGCATGTTAATAACGCCCATGAAGTTTTTGGGCAACGCATACTCCATCAATTCCGAGTATCGCTTGAGTTTAGCCGCGTGGTATCCGCCCAGGGATTTGTGGAAGTACGAAGCAGTAGCATCGCTCATGAAGTTACTACGGTTATCCATGACCCGGTAACTCAGACTTTTATCCTGCAAAATCTGTTCGTCCACGGGCGAAGGAGCAATCCGCTCCTGTGCCTGCCGCTTGGTGGTAAAGTCGTCGTTATTGAAATATCGCTTGTCGATGAAGAAGAGATCGAAGTACGTTAGTGCAATCAGAGCGACGACCAGTACCATTTCTTTTACCTTGTTCGTCACGTACAACCACACCAAACCTGCTGCCAGTACGATAAAAATCAGGGTACGCAACGCATCGGCCCGAAGAATGGAACCCCGATCTTCAATCAAAGCCCGCAAAATGTCCGGACCAAATGCCGGATCGCCGAACATTTGTCCGAGCATTGTGCTCTCGTTAGGCTTACGTAGTTCGAGGATGGAAGGGCCCACCAGCCACAACAGCAGAGCCAGACCACCGGTAAGGGCAAAGCTGGCGATGAGTCCGGTTTTGATTTCGGCAAAGCTGGGCTTTCGTGTGAGTAAGACCTCGATGGCCAGCACCGCCAGTAAAGCCAGCAGAAACTGAATGATACTGAGCGTCATGGTAACCGCCCGGAACTTGTTATAGAGCGGGAAGTGATCGAACATGAAGTCACCGAAGGCCGCAAAGTTTTTACCCCAGGCAATGAACAGCATCAGGATCGTAGCTCCCAGGACCCACCATTTGATGCGATGCTGAACGATAAACATGCCCAGAACGGCCAGGAAAATCAGTACTGCACCCGCGTAAGCCGGACCACCATTGATGGGGAGATCACCCCAGTAGGTGTACATGCCATTTTCGACAATCTGCTTGGCCTGAGTCGGATCAAGTCCACGTTGTACCAGGAGTTTATACGTATCAGATCCATCCGTCAACGGTTCAACGGTAGCTCCGCCGTAGACGCGGGGAATCAGTAAAGTCAGGGTTTCTCCGACTCCATAACTGTATTCAAACGCATAGCTGCGATCCAGACCGTTTTGTGGAGCGGTAGTTGCTTCTGCCGTTGGAGCCGCCTGGCCGGGTTGGGTAGGTTTGGCCAGGGTAAGTTCGGTTTTGCCACGAGTGGTTTCTTTCGTATAGTCCAGCGTGACCAGCAAACGGCCACCGTAGCTGCCGATACCAATAGCCGCCGAAACCGCCAGGACAATACCCGCCGTGATCAGGTTTTTCAGGCGACCTTCCTTGATCTGAACGACGGCTTCCATAAGGATATAGGGAACCAGAGCCAGACCAAAATAGTAGGTAATCTGTAAGTGGTTCGCGGCTAGTTCGAGACAGAGAAACAGGGCGGTAACCGCTCCACCGATCCAGTATCTGCCCCGTAGAGCCAGCATTACCCCAGCCAGAATACCTGGCATATAAGCCAAAGCGTACATTTTGGAAACGTGTCCGGCTTTAATGAAAATCATGTTGTACGAACCAAAAGCAAAAGCTACGGCTCCAAGTACCGCCAGCCAGCGACGTACGCCCATGGTAGTCAGTAGTACGTACATACCCAGCATCATCAGAAAAACGATGCGGATGGTTTCGGGAATGATGAGTAAGGTAACGGCTACGGTCTTACCAACGAAGGTGTACGGGTAATCGCCGGCCACCATGTAGGCGGGCATCCCACTGAACATGGAATTGGTCCAGAGAGCCCAGCGGCCCGTTGCTTTGTAAAATTCATTGAGTTCCTGAGCACCCGCCTGGGCCTGCTGAATATCGTGCATGCCCAGCACCTTGCCCTGCAAATTGGGCGAGGCGTATAGAGCAGCGAGTATAAACAGAACCAGTAGGGCGAGTAAATGAGGGAGTAACTTGCTTAGCGTGGATTTCATGCGTGCAGAGATAGAAACCACAAAAATAGAAGATACGGCAGACTGTGAAGCGTTGCAGGAGAAAAAGGTTTACTGGACGGAGACTGTAGCAGGAATAAACGTACGATGTACCCTACAGCAAACGGATGAACCAGATACGAATCCTAACAGAAGATAATGAGCAAGCAGTTTTTCAAAACGCCCTCCTCCGCTGCTTTTTTCGAATTGCAAATCCGAAAAAAGCAGCGG
>NZ_NMPS01000188.1:0-22654 GCF_002261125.1 Siphonobacter sp. BAB-5385
AGTCGTGGAGAGGTCCAGCCTGGAAGGCTTCCGAGCTATCGAACAGCCCTATCTGAAGCACCCAACTCCGTCTAGGTGAATAACGAAACGCTAGAAGAGCAAAACGCCACGAAATGAGAGTACGTTACTACCCAACCGTGCCTGCGAGACGAGTTCGATTTGGCTATACAAACAAAAAAACGCCCTTTACTTCTTCCGAATAAAAATCGCATTACTTACCGCCCGCTCCCCCAGATGATCAAAGACTTTATTGTCCGAAGGCATATTCACTACGCCTTCGTGAGGCTGACCCGTAATAACCATCGTCGTAGAACCACCCCCATCCAGATTGACCGCACGTTCGCAGCGAAACTGTTTTAGTAAGTACGTCAGTTCGGGTAAAGACATCCCCGCCGCCTGGGCATTTCGCCCATCCACGGTGACCAGCAAAAGATGTTTTTCACGGGTAATGCAGGCCGCCGTACGGGGGTGACGGTTATCATTGAAGGCATTTTTTTTCAGCGGTACCGGCCGCCCTTCCCACAACAGTAAAGGACCGGTTACCATGACATTTGGGGCATTCAGTTTTTGATCCCAGCCATAGGCCCGCTCGTCGGGAGCCCGCTCAATACTTACCTTCCGTTTGCGAATGGTCAGAGCGGCCTGTTTATGTTCGATCAAGGGTTTATCGGCGGAATACGTGGTTGTATCCAGCACCTTTCCATCAATTTTGATCAGATCTTCTGACCCCGCTTGTTTCACGTTGAAAAACGTACCGTTCACGGCCGCGACAGCTCCCGCTTTTTTGGTCAGCGTACTGGTCTGCACCAGCTTACGCATCGAATCTCCAGGCGTATCGGCGGAAACCAGGCCGAAGACGACCCGTCGATTTTTCAGTTTGGTGTCCAATACATTGATGTTCTGATTGGACTGAAAAAGCTCTTTGTCTTTCAGATGTACGTGTTTCCAGGTCACTCCAGGGGCCACGTCCAGAAAATTCCAGGTGGCTTTCATCAACGCCAACGAGTCGTCAGTACTCGTTCGGCTTTGAGCAGAAGTAAAGCCTGCACAACTTATTAATAGGATACACAGATATTTCATAGCTATTTATTTTCACAAGACTTCTACGATAACCGCGTAAAAAGCGTACCTCCGCTAGAACGCTCCGGGGTAAAGCCTGGTTTAGTGTTTTTCAAACAAAAATCCCCGACTACTTAGGGTCAGGGATTTAGCTTCTTACTTCGTTCCGACGTAACGTTCGAAAAATTCATAAATCCGTAGCATCCGATCAATCCGCTGCCGAACGTTCCCGCTCCGGCTTAGCTCGTGCGTACCACCGGGCATGCGTACGTACTCGACTTCTTTGCCCATAATTTTCATGGATTTGTACATCATTTCCGATTGAATGACTCCCGTACGTAAATCGTTTTCACCGTGTTTGATTAACAATGGCGTCCGGATCTGATCGACGAACGTATAGGGCGAGTTGGCTTCCAGCACGCGGTCGGTTTTGTCCAGCCAGGGATACTGAAAATAGTTAGGTACCAGTCGCCAGGCATTGCCTTCCCCCAGAAAAGTGGTCAAATCATACACCCCCCGTTGCGAGAAGGCCGCTTTGAAGCGGTGATCATGCCCAACGATCCAGGCCGTCAGATAACCCGCATAACTACCGCCCGTAATCACCTGACGAGCCGTGTCAGCCCAGCTTTCTTTTGCCGCTTCAGTCGCCGCCCGCAGTACGTCCGAAGCCGGCCCGGTACCCCAGTCCTTGATGTTACCCCGCTGAAAGTCCAGTCCATACCCACCCGAACCACGCGGGTTGGCATACACTACGCCATAGCCCTGCGAGCAGAAATACTGAAATTCATGCCACATACTGGCCTCGCCCGGTCCCCACATCGCAGTCGGTCCGCCGTGCATATTCAGTAACAGCGGATATTTCTTACCGGCCTGTACGTTCGCGGGTTTCATAATCCAGTACTCCACCGTCTGGCCTTTTTCGTTCTGGAATGTCCGCTTTTCGGGCATACTCAGGGTTTTCTTCGCTACCCAGTCATTGAGAGAGGTAAAAGGTTTAGCCCCCTGAATGGCCGTTTTCAACTCGGCCAGCGTCAGATCCGAAGCCTTTCCTTTTTTAGCGGCTTTCGCCAGCGAAATCCAGTAGACCTCATTTGGAGCAGAAACCTGCGTTTTTACGAATACGAGTTTATCCGCTGATACGTCAAAATCCAGCATACCCGAATCGTAATCCGAAAGTTGTTCGACCTTTTGCGTCGCTACGTTCCAGCGGTACAGCGGTTGGCCCCCATTGGACTGGGCACTGAAATACAGACATTTGGAATCTTTCGACCAGGACAGGTTCGACACCGAGCGATCCAAATCAACCATTACCGGCTTTGCAGAGCCACCCGTAGTAAGTATCGTCAGCTTGGGGAAATTGACGCCTCGGAAGGACTCGTCAGCAGGGCAATTCGCTGTCCATCCCAGGAAGGCAGCGGAGCAAAGGCCCGCTGGTTTTCGGCCTGAAAAACGTCCTGCATCTGGCCGTTCTCCGGCGTCATCCGAATGACCTTGCTGGTTTGTTCGCGGTCGGGATGAGCGTTGGCTTGCTGACCCGTGGTTACGTACAGGAATTTACCGTCGGGACTCCAGGCAGAAGCCTGAAACGACTTAAAGCCCGTGGTCAGGACTTTCGGTGTGGCCCCTTCCTTCAATTCCAGCACGCAAATGTGACTAAAATTGAGTTCGGGCTGAGTCGTAGCTTCTCCCTGAAAATTGAGTCGGTTGATGACTTTCGCTTTTTTATCCACTACATCCTGATTGAGGAAAGCCCGAATTTCAGCCAGTGAGCCATCCGGATTGGGTTTTACTTTCGAATCACTTTTCAAAAAGGCATTGTCTTTGAAGCCCGGCTTTTCAAACGACCATTCGGGTATCGCTTTAGATGGGTTGAACAGACTATCTTTCAGTAATTCCGTCAAACTTAATCCTACCGAAAAAACGATTTTTGATCCATCGTGAGACAAAATCGGGTTTCCAATACCGTATTTCCAGTCGGTTAGCTGGCGGGGTTCCCCTCCTTCCAGGGAAAGTTGAAATAATTGCGATTTTCCTTTGACCGGACGCGTAAATAGCAAGGTTTTAGCATCCTTCCAGAGAGCCCGGCTCACGCTTTCTTCACCCTGCGTCAGCTGGCGGGACGGGTTTTGGAAATCCGTCAGCCAGAGGTGCGTCCGGTAGATGTATTCCCATTTCTTTTCAGCATCCGGTTCGGTAGTTTGCACGGCGTATACTGCCCGTTTGCCATCGGGCGAAAGACTTACCGACGAAGCCGATTTAATACGGGTCAGGTCAGTAACGGTAATTTTTTCATTTTGTGCCCACAGGAAAAAGGGCATACAGAGCAGTACCAATAGTATTCTCATACAAACGGGAATAAAGTGAACAGACGAATTTGCCAAAATTAGTGAAGAATACCCCAGAATGTAAAGGGCCTTTGCAGGTGTAGATGAGTGGCAAAGTGCGTACTTCGAAAGGCGGAATTCTGGCTACTTGTGGGTTGATTGTACCAAAGCCTTAAAACTAAAAAACAGCTCCGCAAGACAGAACTGTTTTTTTCCCTTAACCAAAACTTTGTAAAAATTCTACGGCCCAAAATTAAAAAACCTATCCCTCCCATAAAATCCCACATATTGGGGGGTTTCTTGCAAAATTTGCGTGTTTTACCTTTGTTTTTGCACGAAACGTGCCCTTCAGCCATGATTAAAGTCTTTTTTCTGTGTCTTGCCTGCTTTTGGGCCTGCTTCGGATTTGGTCAATCCAATTCGGTTTTTCTGGACCAGTATTCGCTGGAAGAAGGGCTTTCTCAAAGTGGTGTCAACTGTATACTGAAAGATCAGCGGGGCTACATCTGGCTGGGTACCCAAAATGGTCTTAATCGTTTCGACGGGCATCAGTTTGTTACCTACCAGCATCAGCCGTTTCAAGTCAATAGTCTGTCGAATGAATTCATTCTGTCGCTTTGCGAAGATCGGCGGGGACAGCTCTGGGTAGGTACGCGTCAGGGTCTCAATCGCTTTGACCGGGTAAATGGTATCATTACTCGATATGGTACTTCTTATAAACTTACCGTTCAGACGCTCCTCGAAGACCGCGATGGCTCGCTCTGGATTGGCACGCCCGATGGCCTGTTTCGGATGGCCAGCACGGCCAGCCCTAAGCTCGACTTTCAGAAGTTAGTACGTTCTTCGGATTACCTGCTCAAAGACCGCGTCATTTATACGCTCTTTCAGGATGCTCAGGGTTTTCTCTGGGCCGGAACCAATCAGGGTTTATACCGCATCAGTCCCATCGAGAAGGGCATCCGGCGGGTCATTCCCTGGTCGTTGCCGCATACGCCAGTGTACAGTATCGTTCAGGATTCGCAGCATCGCCTCTGGATTGGTTCTGAAGCAGGATTGCATCAGCTTACCACCCAAAAGCCCGGTCCCGCCCTACTGTTTCGACCTACAAAGCAACCCATACTGGCTCTGCTGGCGAGTCATGAATCCGTTTTGTGGGTATCCGTACGGAATGAAGGTATTTATCGGTATGACCTGCACAACTCCACCCTGCCGCTTCTTTCTCACTGGACGGGAAATGCTAAAAAAGGGCTGCAAAGCAACGTAATTTCCTCGCTATACCAGGGACCCGACCCCAAAGAAGACGTCATCTGGCTGGGTACACGCGATGCAGGCATCCAGGTTTTTAGCCATGCCAAAAATAGTTTTCAGCACTGGGAAGACCTGATTACACCACCGGGTTCTTCGCAATTATTCTTTTCGCTATACACCGACCGTCATAATAACCTCTGGGCCGGTACGTATCGGGGCTTATTCTGTATCAATCGGAATACCCTGGAAAGTCAGCAGTTTAGTGAGAAACTGCTGGGTGAGCGGATTCACACCATTCTGGAAGATTACAAGGGTACGCTTTGGGTAGGCAGTAGTAAAGGCCTCTACTACTGGAATGGACGTCAATTTGTCAGCGATCCGGCTCACCGGGAGTTTCCGATGGTTAGTAAACTCTACGAGGACCAGCACCATCAGTTATGGATTGGTACGGGAAAAGCCCTGTACAAGCGTAGTACGACTGGCCAGCTCACGCGGTTTGATTTTAGTTCCAAAGGGCCTGGTTCAACCATTGAGGCCATTCAGGAAATGCCCGACGGTACGCTTTGGGTAGGAACGTCGGGAGGACTCAACCGGATCGATACCAACGGCCGCATTACCTCCTATTATAACCAGACCGACGACCCGGAAAGTCTGCTGAGCAACGAAATTTACGATTTGCACCGCGATCGCAAGGGACAACTCTGGATTGCCAGTAGCAAAGGCCTTAGCCGGCTATTTTTCAGGGATGGTCACCCCCACTTTGAACACTTTACGGAGCAGGAAGGCCTGGCCAATCACGTGGTGTATGGGATGCTGGAAGATGAAGAAGGTCGCTTCTGGATGAGTACCAACCGGGGTCTTTCCCGCTTCGATCCCCGCACGCAAACGTTCCGAAACTACACCAGCCGGGATGGCTTGATGGCGAATGAATTCAACAACGGGGCTTTTCACCGCAGTGCTGACGGAACGTTTTTCTTCGGGGGTATTGGGTTACTCGTCAGCTTTAATCCGCAGGAACTTACCGAAAGTCGCTTTACGCCTCCGGTCGTACTGACGTCGTTTCGCAAATTTGAAAAGCTCTTTGCCTTCGACAGCCTGCTTGCTCATGACCATCAGCTGACGATTCAGGCCAAGGAGAACTTTTTTTCCTTCGTGTACAATACACTCGACTACAGCAGTCCGCAGAAAAATCAGTATGCCTATCTGCTGGAAGGATTTCATACCAACTGGAATTTCAGCGGTACTCGTCGCTACATCAGTTTTTCCAACCTGAGTCCAGGGAAATATACACTTAAGGTAAAAGCTTCCAACGCCGACGGCCTCTGGAACGATTCCCAAATGTTACAGATTCCGATTGTCGTGGTGCCGCCCTTCTGGCAACGATGGTGGTTCTACGCCATTTGCCTGCTTGTGGTAGGTGGCACGGCACGGCTCATCTATGGTTACCGGGTTCGGAAGCAGGTGGCCCACTTACTGGAGCTGGAAAAAGTTAAACTGACCGAGAACGAACGCGTCCGCAAGCTTGCTGCCCAGGATTTACACGATGAATTCGGGAATACCATTACCCGTATTTCGATGCTTACCGAAATCATTAAAGCCCGGCTACCGGAGCCTTCGTCGGAGGTGCTGCCGCTGCTTACCAAGATTAGCGATAATGCCAACCGGATGTATCAGGGAACAAAAGATTTCATCTGGGCCATTAATCCTGATCATGATAATCTTTACGAAATCGCCATTCGACTCAAGGATTTCGGTGATGACGTACTTGATAAAACCGGCATCCGATTTGACATCAGCGGTTTAGAAGAGTCTTTACGTAATTACGTCTTACCGATGGGGATGAGTCGCCACCTGATCTTTCTGTTCAAGGAAGCCATCAGCAACACCCTCAAACACGCTCAGGCTACGCAAACGTTCCTGGCTTTTGAACGACAGGGCGAAGAGGCCACCATTCGCTGGATCGACAACGGACAGGGATTTGACGCCAGTAAACGACGCAAGGGTAACGGACTGCTTAATATGGAAAGCCGGGCTCGTAAGTTTGAGGGCCTGGTGACAATTGAAAGTGTTCCGTCTCAGGGTACCGTTGTCAGCGTCCGTATTCGTTTACCTCAGAAAAAGTATACTGAGTCTACATAAATCCCTGTTTTTTTCTTACTCATGCAACGCCTATCAACCAAAATGTGTCTTTATTGTACTTTTAAAAGCCATGAATCTAGTTTTGTCTGCTCCTGAAATAATAAATGTCTGTATTGTCGAAGACGATTCGGTCATACGTGAAGGTTTTGCCCTACTCATTGACGGCACTTCAGGTTTTCACATTGTCAATACCTATGCTTCCTGTGAAGAAGCCCTCCCTCACCTGAATCAGGATGCTCCCGATGTTGTTTTGATGGACATTGAATTACCGGGCATGAACGGTATTGAAGGCATTAGCCGAATTAAGAAAGCACGGCCCCAGACCAATATCATTGTCATTACTGTTTACGAAAACGACGACCTGGTATTCAAAGCTTTGTGTGCCGGTGCAGGTGGCTATCTGACGAAAAACATGCCCCCCAATCGCTTGCTGGAAGCCATTCAGGAGATTCAGAACGGCGGGGCTCCGATGAGCACCAATGTTGCCCGTATGGTGGTGCAATCCTTTCAGAAAAACCGGAATTCGCCCCTTACTTCGCGGGAAACCGAAGTGCTTGAGCTGTTAGCCAAAGGCAAAAGCTACTCTACGATTGCTGACGAACTCTTTGTGGATAAAGAAACCATTCGTACGCACATCAAGAATATTTACTGGAAGCTGGAAGTACACTCTAAAGCCGAAGCCATCGAAAAGGCAACCAAAGAACGACTGATCTAGAAATTTCCTTCCAAGGATAGATTACTAACAAAACTCCCGAAAAATCGGGAAGGTTTTTGTTAGTAATCGTTTAAGCCCTCAGGAACCTAGCCTACGCATGATCAGCCGCTGAACGCCTTCAAAGAAAAGTCGGGGTTTCAGAGTACGCCAGTTGGGAATTTCCTCCAGCGTGCCGCCGTAATTGATGTAATAGTCTAAGTGGTATTTTGTGAATTCATCTTCCACAAAATCCCGGAAGTTCAGAGCAGTAATCCAGCCGTCCCCTATTTCTTCAAACCATTCGGCGTAATAGTCATCGTCGGTACTCCCGTGAAAATTGAACACATTTTCACCAATCAAAATGAACTTGCTGATTCCCTGCGATATCTGCTGGTCAATCACATTACGTTTAAAATGCATGATGTCATTGTGGAGCGTATCGTTCCATTCGCCCAGCAATTCAATGATCGTAAAATTCAGATCATAATCTGCGTACAGGATTTTGCAGTATAAAGTTTCGGAACCGATGTCATCCCAGTTAGGATGTATGTAATAATCATATACGGTATTTTCGTACTGCTGATAATTGTACTCCCGTTCAAAAAAGGGAGACTGCGGATCTTCGGCGGCGATGTAATATTTCTCCCAGCCGTAAAAAGGTTCTATATCCTGCATGGCTTTCGTCGTCTTTACTTTTCAATGGGTTTTCGTCATGGTCTCAGGTACTACTAAAATAAAATGTGCCAGTTCGGGCTTGGCTTGCGTGGGTGCGGCCAGGTTGGCTTCTTCTACCGTAGCGATCGTTACGATGCGTAAATCCGGATTCGCTTTTTTAAGATACCAGTAAATGCCTTCGAAATTCTGACTGTGGTAACTGCCGTTGAAATGCAGAAAAGTTTGCCCCTTCTTCCAGTTTTTCAGAATGAAGTGAGCCATCGTCGCATCCTTGATCGCCTGAGCCTTGGCCATATTTTCGGCAGCTGCGGAACCGGCTGAGCTATGCATACCGCCCATTTTCAGCATATCGGCGTAACCCGGCAGGGTTAAATCAACGGTGACAGGCAAGGGAGCAATGGCCTGCTGAGCTTCAGGACCGAGACGGTTTAACTCCTCCAGTCCCTTTTTGGCCACAATACTGGCATAACGCCGGGGAATGTTAGTAGCTACGAAGGGAATGGATTCGCTCTGGGCAAAATCCACCAGCGGTTTATAGTCCGTCCGGAAATTAGGCCAAACCTTGGCTTCGGCTTCGAGTTGCTGCATGGTTATCTTTTTCTGTCCGTACTCGGTCAGTACCAGCTGATTGTCGGCTTCAAACATTTCAGCTCCCAGAACGAGTTGCTGCTTTTTGCGTTCATACAAGTCTTTAGTCAGTTCGAGTTGTAGCCAGTGACTGATGGGATTGTTATGCAGTTCACCAAACAGGATGACATCCGCATTAGCCGCCTGCTGAAGCAGGGCCTCGTAGCTCGAAGGCTTTAAGTGCTGATTGTAAATAAGATACGCTGGTTTATCAGTAAAAGCTCCCGCTAGTATACCGACAAGAATCAGAAACAGGCTTCGCATGAGAGAAAGCAACAGTGCTTAAAATGAAAAGGTAGGGAGCATTTGCTTCCGGTGAAAATTTTACTTCTGCCGATCCAGCGTAAAACAAACTTCGCTGGGTTTCATTCCAATCTTGGGATAATAGGTAACGGCTTTCGGGGCGGCCAGCAAAATCAGGGTGGTCATGGGCCCAGCTACTTCGTGTGTCAGTTCTACCAATCGACGGCCAATCCCCTGGTGCTGGTACGCTTCATCCACAGCCAGATCGGCCAGGTACGTACAGAAACTGAAGTCACTCAGGGCCCGTGATACGCCCACCAATTGGCCTCCATCCCAGGCGGTGACTAGAATATTGGCCCCATCCAGCATGCGTTGCATTCGTTCAGTATCGGCAACGGGTCGGCGTTCGCCCAATGTTGAGCGGGTCAGCAGGTCGATAAACGTTTCAGCGGAAATTTTTTTTCTGTGTTGTACTCAATCATGGCGTAATTGGATGTTTATTTCGTTTCACAGGCGGTTGAACTAACCCAATCGGGTAACCGTTGCGGTAAAAATTTCTTTACTTTTTTATGGAAACTTCTCCCCTTATTTCTTCCCAGCGTCTTGCATCTGCCTATACTTATTCCGCTTACCGGCAACTGATCGATGAATTACTGACTGAAGGTAAAACTACGGGACCCAAACAGTCGGAAATGCTAACCAGGTTTACACAGCTCAATGTACAACGGATGCAGCGGCTGGACAAGACCACCGTTCTGATGCCCGAAATTCTGGCGGCCATTGGGACTAATCCTAAGGTTTACTACTGGCTCATCATTACGGAGGGCTGGTGCGGCGATGCAGCCCAGATCGTTCCCGTACTCGAACGGATTGCCGAAGCTTCGCAGGGCAAAATCCAGACCCGGTACGTGCTACGGGATACCAACCTGGATTTGATTGACGCTCACTTGACCAAAGGTGGCCGGGCCATTCCAAAACTGGTTATTCTCGAAGCCGACACACTCGAAGAAGTAGCTGAATGGGGTCCCCGGCCCACTCCTGCCCAGGATTTATACTGGTCGCTCAAGGAAGCTAATGTGCCCTTCGATGAACTCAGTACGCAACTGCATACCTGGTACGCCAAAGATAAAACGCTCTCGACGCAGGCCGAACTGTTTGAGATCTTGAAACGGCTCTCGTAACTTACTCAAAATCAATCATTGAAAATCGTTGTCAGTGATTGATTTTTTGTTTCTTTCAGTCGGTACTACCCAAATTTCCGTACATACCCGAGAGCAGTCAGCCAGGAAAAGTCCTGAAGGGTACGGGCTTCTTTTTCAGTCGCTTGTAGTAAAAGCTACGGTCGGCTTTCGTATTAAAAACATTTTTTCATGGTGGGAATCCGGGTGTATCGTTATAATTTTGACGAAAACGCTAGCCCGGCTGACCATTGAAGGGCGAGGTTAAACTATGATACGTTGGAGCGGTAAGCGACTGATTGTCAATATTTTACTATTCGGTATTTTTCTACTTGCGGCCTATTACCTCTGGTTTCCACCCATTTGGGCTTGTCAAACCGTACGCTTCCGTGGTTTTTCTAAAATTGCCCCTGCCGTATACGCCAGCGATCAGATCAATACGCAGCGTCGTGATTCGTTGCTTCATTTTATTGGTCAGGCTCGTAAACGGGTCAGTGGATTCTGGGGAGAGCAGCGGGGTGAGGCCACCATTATTTTCTGCTCCAATCGGGAAGAATATCAGAAATTCTGTTTGCTCTACGAAGGGGCGGGCTGTAGCCTCGGTACACCCACGGGTTCCTGGATTGTACTCAATCCGGACGGCTTAAACGTGGATGTGATTGCTCACGAAATGTGCCACGACGAATTATTTGCTCGTTTAGGCTGGATGAAAGCCAAATCTTCCCTGCCCCAGTGGTTCGACGAAGGCGTTGCTCTCATGGTTGACTATCGCTATTCTGATCCTGATTTAAGCCGTCGTTATAACGGCTATGTTCAGGAATGGGACATTCTCACCAATCACGGAAAAACGGCTCCGCATCTTCAAGATATTGTGACCTTGAATGGTTTTTTTGGTACACACCGGGGCCAGGCTGATGCTAACCGAACGGCCCAATCGTACGTTACTTCTGGAAAAGAAGTATCGCGATGGTTAGGACTGGTTGGCCAAGCGGGCCTACAACGACTGGTTCAACAAGTACGGGATGGCTATGAATTTGATGGAGCCTACCGGGAAATTGAACAATACCATCGCCCAAAACTTTAGTCCTGCTCTGGGGTTATAGTACCGAATGCCTTCCCTAGCGTACGGCTTAAAGCATCTGTTTCATGAAAATTGCTCTTAATGGCCGTCCGCTGACGGAACAGACCAGACCTGCCATTCAGGCTTTATTGGGTGAACTGGCCCGCCGGGGAGCGGAGGTTCAGATTCACGAAGACTATCGCCAGAACATTCAGGATGCGGCCATCAATCATCCATTTACGGCAACCTATCAAAATCGTCAAGATCTATTTGACGCGGATTTTGTCTTTAGTATTGGTGGCGACGGTACGTTGCTTGAAACGGTCACCCACGTCGGTGAACGTACCTTACCCATCGTTGGCGTCAATACGGGCCGGCTGGGTTTCTTAGCGACTATCAATCCCGACGAAATTACCCAGACGCTGGATTGGCTGGAAAACGGGAAATTTTCGATCGACGAACGCGTACTCTTGCACGTTGAAAATGATCGGGACGTATTTGAAGGTACTAATTTCGGCCTGAACGATTTTGTCGTTACGAAAACAGACCGCTCATCGATGATTGTGGTGCATACTTGGCTCGATGGAGAATTTCTTAATTCGTACTGGGCCGACGGGCTGGTTATTTCCACGCCTACGGGCTCGACGGGTTATTGCCTCAG
This sequence comes from Siphonobacter sp. BAB-5385, assembly GCF_002261125.1. Classification (NCBI taxonomy): domain Bacteria; kingdom Pseudomonadati; phylum Bacteroidota; class Cytophagia; order Cytophagales; family Cytophagaceae; genus Siphonobacter; species Siphonobacter sp. BAB-5385. The sequence goes on from NZ_NMPS01000188.1 coordinate 11,909, forward strand.
CGTAGGTGGACCCGTAGTGTTACCGCGTACGAACAATTTCATCATTGCTCCGATTAGCCCGCACAACTTGAATGTTCGACCCATCGTAGTCAACGATGGCAGTCGGATTGAGGTTACGGTAGAAAGCCGTAGTAAAAGTTGCTTAATTTCCTTAGACTCTCGATCCAAAGTAGTGGATGATTCCGTACGTTATTGCGTCAGAAGAGAGCGTTTTAGTGCTCATCTAGTCAAAGTGAAAGGAGACACCTTCCTGGAAACACTGCGTAGTAAACTAAACTGGGGCTTAGATATCCGTAATTAATCCTTCCAACTCACCCTATCATTACCGAAAGTATTCGATCCCACAACATACCAATTTTTGCTACCTGTCGTTAGACGAATACCTTTGATGATTCATATATGACCTTCATATGAGAAAAAGACTTTTATTGATCAGTACACTCTATTTGTTGGGCCTAGGTTACTCTCACGCTCAACTCAGACTTAGTAAGAATTACGCTAGAGCCCGTAAACCTCAATTTGAACCCTATTCCAGTGTAGCTTTTGGCATTGGCACTTCTACTTATTTCGGTGAGCTTGCTCCGCTTAAAGATCCTATCAATACCGTCTTTGGTATGATGCGTTGGAACATAACGGGCAACTATACGCGTCATTTTACGCCCCGCTTTAGTGGTAGAGCCGCGTTGACGTTAGCCCGTATATCCGGTGATGATTATAAGTTCAATGGCCGACCTCAGTTCGATAATAACTTTCTTCGTAATGCTCACTTCAGAAATGATCTAAAAGAACTTTCAGTTACCGCTATTTACAATATCATTCCTGAAGGGCGGAATGCTTTTGATCGGCCCTCGATTGTTCCATATATATTTGGTGGGCTTGCGATCATTGCTCATAATCCAAAAGCCCGTACGCCTGAATCGCTAGGGAATGAATGGGTAAAACTCCAACCCCTAGGAACGGAAGGTCAAGGTCGTCCGGGTTATAGTAAACCCTATTCCCTTGTGTCTGGAGCTATTCCCATTGGTTTAGGCTTTCGTTTTAGATATAAGCGAAATTGGGATATTTCCGCCGAAGCTGGCTTTCGATTCTCTTTCACTGATTACTTGGACGACGTAGGGGGATTTTATCCTACGGATCCTTCTATTTTTGCTGGAGACGAAGTAGCTTTGGCCATGAGTAATCGTAGCCTAGAACCAACGGCAAGCCGTAAAGGCGGTGATCGTACGGCAGGTATTCAACGGATATTAAGTGCTCAGGGAATAGATCCAAATACCCCGGTTAATTACATTGATGGTCATTACCCAGGACAACAACGCGGCGGTGGTAATAAGGATTATTATTTCCTGACTGCCATTCACATTAATTATATCCTGACGCCCAAAATTAAATGTCCTCCCTTACGTTAGCAGTGTTGTATATAGCGATATATTAATCGATGGGTTCGTGCTTTACCACACGAACCCTTTTCACATATGCTCCAGCGATCTATTCTTTTCTTCTTCCTGTGGATGTCAGTATTCGGTTGGGCTCAGGCTCAGAAAATTGAATTCGGAGCTGGCTTGGGTATGATGCATTACAAAGGAGACATCTCTCCCAACCTACATCTCAAGTTTGCCCGTCCCGGAGGAAATCTCTTCTTTCGTTATAATGCCTCTAAAGCTCTTTCCGGTCGCGTTTCTTTCACTGCTGGACGAATTTTTGCCAGTGACTTCGAAAGCTCCGACCCTTTTCAGCGGTCCAGAGGTATTATCTTCGGCACACGGATCATGGAAGCCGGAGCGGATATTCAGTATAATTTCTTGAACTTCGACTATACGCGTAAGCGGCCCCGTAACTGGTCCCCCTACGTTTTTGGCGGTCTGGCTTTCTATAATTTCCAGCCCGATCAGCCAGCTACGGAATCATATAAAAAGTCGGGCTTAGCTATCCCCTTCGGAGCCGGTATTAAGTGGCAGATCAAAGGCCCCTGGAGCTTGGGTTTTGAGTTTGGAACCCGTAAGACCTGGTCGGATTATCTAGACAATTATAACGTATCCGGACCAACAGTTCCCAAAGAATTACAGTCCGATCCGACGCGAAAAGACATGTATTACTATACGTCTATTTCCGTGAGTTATACAATCCTTCGGGTGATCTGTCCCTAATCCTGGTAAACCGAACGAAAACTGCCACGAAATACTTACTTTTGCACGATCGTTCAGAACCGGTAAGGTTTCGAACCTTATCGGTTTTTCGTATTAGAGGATGAAGGAAACTATTCATACAGGCAATCTCCCCCGCCACATCGCCGTTATTATGGACGGAAACGGACGTTGGGCCAAACAAAAAGGTATGTTAAGCCGGATTTTCGGCCACCGTCACGCCATTAAAGCTGTAGAGGAAGTCGTGGAAGGCTGTGCTGAGCTAGGCATTGAGTACCTGACGCTCTATACATTTTCCACGGAAAACTGGGACCGTCCCCAGGAAGAAGTAGATGCTTTAATGGAACTGCTCGTACAGGCCATAGCTGACCAAACCCCCAAACTGCTGAAAAATAATATTCGCTTGTTAACCATTGGTGATACCGAAAGTCTGCCTGCACGTTGCCAACGAGATTTAAAGCTGGCCATGGATCGTACCCAGCACAATACGGGTCTTTCGCTTGTGCTTGCGTTGAGTTATAGTGGCAAGTGGGACATCATGCAGGGCTTACGAAAACTCGTTGATGCAACCCAACGTGGAGAATTTGCATCTGGGGAGTTAACCGAGGAACACCTGAGTAAAGCCTTGGCTACCAGTGGTATGCCTGACGTAGATTTAATGATCCGTACCGGCGGTGATCACCGCATCAGTAACTTTTTACTGTGGCAGTTAGCCTATGCCGAACTTCATTTTACGGATACCTTCTGGCCCGATTTCCGCCGGGAGCATCTGGACAAGGCTCTCAAAGATTATCAGAACCGTGAACGTCGTTTTGGAAAGACCAGCGAACAATTAAAAGCCTAACTATTCCCTAAAATTTCTGTTTCCCGGAACTACTGACTGGAAAAGCATATTACTTTGAAAGACAGTCACTTCCGCTTCAGAAATATTGTCATTAACCCAATGAGAAAGGTTTTCCCTCTCCTCCTGATTTTCCTGCCATTTCTTTCCTTTAGCCAGGCCCGCGTGGGTTTAGGCGGCCAGCCGGCATCGCCTCAGCAACCCGCTGCTAGCCAGGAAATTGATTATACGCAGCCGAAAGAATACATCATCAAAGGAATCACGACTAGTGGAACCAAATTCTACGACGCAGCTTCGCTGATTTCTATCTCCGGATTGGGCGTTGGCGATAAAATCCAGATTCCTGGTATTGCGATCTCGGGAGCCATTAAAAAATTGATGGATCAGGGTATTTTGGAAGACGTAGAAGTAACGGCGACCAAAATTGAAGGTGAAAACATCTGGCTGGACATTTTCATGCGGGAACGTTCCCGCTTGTATAAAATCACCTTTACGGGAGTTCGTAAAGGCGAAAGAGATGCTCTCAATGACAAGGTGAAACTGATTAAGGGAAAAATTATCAATGAAGCCCTGATCAAAAACACCCAGGCTACGATTAAAAAACATTATGTTGAAAAAGGCTTTCTGAATGTGGATGTGAAAGTCCGTCAGGTATCAGACACCGCCCGGGGCAATAATGCGGCCCTGAACGTAGCCATTGCCAAAGGGCCTAAAATCAAGATTCACGAACTGGAGCTGGATGGTCGGGAGCAATTGTCCGAGGCTACTGTTCGGAATAAGATGAAGGGTACCAAGCAAATGCGTTTTGGCCGGGTATTCACGCCGTCCAAGTACATTCCGAAGAAATTTGAAGAGGACAAGGGTAAGGTCATCGACTTTTATAACAAAAAAGGGTATCGCGACGCCCGTATCGTAGTCGATTCTGTGTACTCCCATGATCACAAAACGGTTGACGTATATGTGAAACTGGAAGAAGGTAAGCGATACTATTTCCGTAATATTTCCTGGCAGGGTAACTACCTGCACTCCGATTCTTTACTGACGGAATTGCTGGGTCTCAAGAAAGGTGACGTATATAATCCGGAAGAACTGCAGAAACGCTTACAGGGAAGCCCCGGTTATGACGTTTCTTCGCTGTACATGGACGCCGGTTATCTGTATTTTCGGGCCGATCCCGAAGAGACGGCGATTGAAGGTGACTCAATTGACATCAACTTCAATATTTTCGAAGGCAAACAGTTTACCATCAACAAAATCATCCTGAACGGAAATACCAAGACTTCTGATCACGTCGTACTGCGGGAAATCCTGACGCTACCCGGCCAGAAGTTCTCGAAAACGGCCGTTGTGAGTACGCAGCAGGAATTGGCCCGTCTGGGTTATTTTGATGCGGAAAAAATCGGTATTAACCCGATTCCCCGGAACGACTACACCGTAGATATTGAGTATACCGTTGAAGAAAAGGCTTCGGATCAGATTGAGCTTTCCGGGGGTTGGGGTGGTTACATTGGCTTTGTCGGTACATTAGGGGTTGTGTTTAACAACTTCTCGGCCCGTAACATCACGAACCTGAAAGCCTGGCGTCCGCTGCCGGCGGGGGATGGTCAGAAGCTGGCCGTTCGTTTTCAGGCCAATGGTAGACAGTTCCAGAACTATTCGCTGTCATTTACAGAGCCCTGGCTGGGTGGTAAAAAACCCAATGCTTTTTCCTTCAATATCAACCGTCAGATCTACCGTATTTTCGATTATAGCGGTAACATGTACGGAAACTATTACGGCGGTTACGGCGGTGGTTATGGCGGCGGTTACGGTGGTGGTGGACCACTGGGACAGGAACGTGGTTATTTCAATACGACCGGTGCCTCGATCAGTTTAGGTAAACGTCTGCGTCGTCCTGATAACCGTTTTGGCCTGAACATGGCTCTCTCGTACATGCGTTACGAGTTCAACAATTACCCAATCCTGATTCAGAACTTTAGCTCGGGGAATGCCAACAACATTTCCTTGATTACAACGCTGACCCGTTACGATCTGGATAACCCGCAGTATACCCGGAGGGGTTCGTCGCTGTCGCTTTCTGCCACGCTGACGCCTCCCTACTCCCTGTTCAGACCCGACAGCTGGAATCCGACAGAAGCACAGGAGAAATACCGATTCCTGGAGTACCACAAATGGATGTTTGATTTGTCGTGGTTCGTTCCCATTACCGGTAAACTGGTTTTCCATACGCGGGCTCACATGGGCTTCCTGGGTAGCTATAACTCCAAACTGGGAATCATTCCAATGGAGCGTTTCGTATTGGGCGGCTCGGGTCTTTCCGGACAAGGTCAGTTTGCCATTGCTCAGGACATCATTGGTCTGCGTGGGTATGATGATCGAAACGTACGCTATGACCCTACCCGCCGTTACGAAGGAAATGGTGGCGTCGTATACAATAAATACGTGATGGAACTTCGTTATCCGATTTCATTGAACCCTTCCGCTACGGTATTCGTACTGGGCTTCCTCGAAGGGGGTAATAACTGGGATAGTTATAAGTACTTTAATCCCTTTGACATTAAACGTTCGGCGGGTATCGGTGCACGTATTTTCATGCCTGCGTTTGGGATGATTGGTATTGATTACGGTTATGGTTTCGACCGGAACGTCGGTCCGAACGGTACGCAGGAAGCGGGTAAAGGTCAATTCCACTTTACCATTGGTCAGCAAATTCGCTAGTTGTCTTTAAGCTTATTTAGTCCGCCACTGCTGAATTATAGTATTGTTAAATCCATTAACTCGTGAGAAGCAGCTTATTTTTCCTATTTTTGGCGTTCGTATTGCAGGCGAGTCCTGCCTGGGCCCAGCGATTTGGATATATTGACTCCGAGTACATTGTTAGCAAAATGCCCGAGTTTCAGAAAGTGAACAGCGAAATGGACCGCTGGACGCAGGTACGAACCAAGGAAATTGCTGACAAACACGCGGAAATTGATAAGCTCGAACGTCTGTACAAATCGGAAGAGCCCTTGCTTACCGAGCCTATGAAGCAGCAGCGTCGGGGAGAAATCGAACGAAAAGAAAACGAAATCAAAGAATTAAATAACAAGGTTTTTGGTTATAATGGACAGTACCATCAAAGACGAAAAGACGTACTCAAACCCATCATGGATGAGCTCAGCCGGGCCGTTGAAAAAGTAGCCCGGCAAAAACAACTTCGCATGATTCTGGACAAATCCTCCGAAGGCCTGGCCATGATCTATACGGACCCCCGGGATGATTACTCGGATTACGTACTCGAAGAATTGGGCATAGATCCGAAAGCGAACCCCAATCAAACAAACACACCAACGCAAAACACAAAGACCAAGCAGTAAAACCAATGAAAAAACAAATTTTTGCCGTTCTGACCGCCGCTGCCCTAGCCTTCGTAGGATTAAACGCGAATGCCCAGTCAGCCCTCAAAATTGGCTATACCGATATTGATGTTCTGTTAGCGGGTCACCCCAAATCAAAGGCTGTAGAAGCTGAACTGCAAACTCGGAGTACGCAATACCAAAACCAAATGCAGAGTCTGCAAAAAGATCTGCAGGATAAATACACCTCTTACCAGAAAGCAGAACCTACGATGTCGGATGTAATCAAAGCCGACAAACAGAAAGAGCTGCAAGGTATTCAGGAACGTCTGCAAACGCTGCAACAGAATGCTCAGACTGAATTAGGTCAAAAGCAACAACAACTGCTCCAGCCCCTGCTGACGGATATTGACAACGCTATCAAAGCCGTTGCTAAAGAGAACAATTACACGTTCATCCTGAGCAGCTCGGTTAGTACGCAATTGAACCCAATCGTACTGTACGCCGATCCTGCTACGGAAGTAACGGATTTAGTATTCAAGAAAATGGGTGTTGATCCCGAGGCTCTGAAAAAGGCAGCCGCTGCTCAGCCTGCTGCTGCACAACCTGCCGGACAAGGTGCCCCTAAAACGCCCGTGAAGAAGCCCTAATTTGCTTACTGATTGCATAAAAAAAGACCAGACTTTTTCGAGTCTGGTCTTTTTTTATGCAATCAGTAGCAAAGAAACTGAGTTCCTGTAAGCTATGGCGTATAGGCCTTATTATCTCTAAACAGCTTACGTAGACTTTTTTGTACTTCCCATCCGTATCCAGTTCATCACCTTGCCTCCTCTTCGACTTTAAAGGCTGTCTCACACAAAAGCCTCCGGTGTTTGTACCAGAGGCTTTTGTGGTTAAATCTACACTTTTATACTTCCGAGGACGAATCCCGCAGTACATCATTTTTTACCGCAGGTTGGTTCTCATCCGGTGTCCTCTCTTCTTCAAAGAACTTAGATTGGAAAATCAGGATGCAGACAACTCCCAGAAAAATGGAAGCATCGGCAATGTTAAAAACCGGACTCGTATAATAGGTACCGCCCCATACGGGAATCCATTCGGGTAGATAACCCTCCCAGGGATTTAAAAGAACCATGTCGATCACCTGTCCGTGGAACCAGGGCGAAGGAGCATCATAAGGAGCGTTCCCTAGCAGTACGCCATAAAAGGTTGAATCGATCACATTACCGATGGCTCCACCCAAAATGGCAGCAATGCACCATAACAGACCATCCGGAGCATTTCGACGGGCCAGTCGGGTCAGGTACCAGGCAATTACAGCCATGGCAACCAGACGGAATAGCGTGAGAATCAGCTTGCCATAGGGATGGTCCAGCTGCATACCGAAGGCCATACCCGGATTCAAAACGTAATGGATACTCAGCCACTTTCCGATCAGGGGAATGTCTTCCCCCAGATACATATTCTTGTATACGAGGTATTTAACAGTCTGATCCAGAACAATAACAAAGAATGTTAGCAAAAAAAACTTCAGAGGATTCTTCATTCAGGTAATCATTAGCAACCCACAAAGAAATGAGTTAATCGGGTAAGTCGTTCCTATCTAACGTACAAAATTCAGAAGTGTTTGTACGAAACGGGCAGCTTTTATACGAAAAGCCCCCATTCGAGTTGAATGAGGGCTAATTTCAGGCTTGTTGAGCCGTTTTTTTTGATTTACATAACTGCTGTCGAACAGCCCGCTTTCGGCGGCGGGCTTCCTTCTTAAGCAGGGTAAATTCCCGGCTGGCTTGTCCAGCTACCGAGGTATTTTCTTCAGCCCGGCGGAACAAATAAGGCATCACGGCCTCAACGGGCCCGTAAGGCACATATTTGGCTACATTGTAACCGCTATGAGCTAAGTTAAAACTAATGTTGTCACTCATTCCCAGCAATTGGGCGAACCAGATGTGAGCATCATTCACGGGAATACCGGCCTCTTTCATTTTCTCAGCCATGAGTAGGCAAGAGTATTCATTATGCGTGCCCAGGCAGATGGAGATTACATTTCTATTTTCCAGGAAATATAGAACGGCCTGGTTATAGGCCTGATCGGTTGCTTCTTTCGTGGCATGAATCGGATCAGCGTATTCCATTTCGTGGGCCCGCTGGCGTTCTTTTTCCATGTAGGCTCCGCGTACCAGTTTCACGCCCAGCTCATATCCTTTGGCTACAGCCGTTTCCGTGGCCTGAACCAAATTAGCATAGCTTTCCACGCGGTACATCTGATACGTGTTCCAGACGATGCATTCCTTCCGGTTGTACCGCTCCATCATCTCGTAGGTCAGTCGATCGATCGTATCCTGAATCCAGGTTTCCTCGGCATCGACAAAAATCCGAACGTGATGCTCATAAGCCGCCTTGCAAAGAAGATCCATCCGTTCGCGTACCCGGGCAAATGCCGCCGTCTCGGTTTCGTTCAGCCCTTGCGTCGACTGAGCTTTTTCCAACAGTTCGGTACTGGCAATACCCGTGACTTTAAATACAGAGAAGGGAATAGCTGGCATCTGGGCGGCCTTTTCAATCGTCCGCAGAATTTCCTTTACCGTTTCGTCGAATGATTGCTCAGAATCCTCTCCTTCCACGGAGTAATCAAGAATTGTTCCAATGTGGGCCTTATCCAACTGCTGGATGGTGTGCGTACAGCCTTCAATCGTTTCGCCCCCGCAGAAATGCTCAAAAATTGTGTTTTTAATAGCTCCTTTAATGGGAAATTTGAGCATTAAAAACAATTTGATAAAAAAGGTACCTATCTTTACGAGCCAGTTTCGATTCATGGCCGCAAAAATGAAATAGGTTTTCTTGAGTTGCCAGTCGGATTGATTAGCAAAAGCTACCGAGGTGTCATCAAAAGAAAGTTTGGTTTCGCGAGTCTGTTGATGAATCGGAGCTTTCAAAATGTCCATTTTGGGCATGGAAGTGAACCGTGTTAGTGTAAAAGTTGTGAATATAGCGGGCAGGTTCAGGTTGAGTACTCCAGCAATCTAAGTAAGCCAATCGGCAAGAAATATTTTTGTCGAAAAGCGGCTACAAAGGTAAGGGGAAACGCTCTTCAATTTTACAAGTCAGTGCTGATTTTTTTAATAAATATGGTTATCTTTGAAATGTTAACATTCTGATTTTAAGTTTGTTACTACAATCGAAGTACCAGAAGATTTTGCCTAAACGTTACTCTTCATCATAATAAACTGCTCCCCGGCTTTTTGAACAAATAAACGCTTACTAATTAACGATTTACAAGATGAGTGCGACGCTGGACATTGTGCCTTTGCAGGATTGGATCAACACCAACGGAAAGCCCTTGATGATTGCGGGTCCCTGTAGTGCAGAAACAGAAGAACAGGTTTGGGAAACGGTAACCCAAATCGCCAAAGAGGGCTATGCCCACGTTATTCGGGCTGGGGTTTGGAAACCACGTACCCGTCCGGGTTCCTTTGAAGGTATGGGAGAGGCTGCTTTGCCCTGGCTGGCGGCCGCAAAGAAAGAAACGGGTCTGCCCCTGGCTATTGAAGTGGCGAGTCCCGAGCACATTGAACTGGCTCTGAAATATAACGTAGATATTCTATGGATTGGGGCCCGTACGACGGTGAACCCCTTTAACGTACAGGACATTGCCGACGCTCTGAAAGGCGTGGACATTCCGGTATTGGTGAAAAACCCGGTAAACCCTGATCTGGCTCTCTGGATCGGAGCTCTGGAACGTCTTCAGAACTCAGGTCTGAAGAAGCTGGCGGCTATCCACCGTGGTTTCTCGAACATGCAGGAGACGAAATACCGTAACTCACCCATGTGGCAGGTAGCCCTGGAACTCAAACGCCAGTTGCCGAACTTACCCATCATTGGTGATCCGAGCCACATGGCCGGTAAACGTCAATACCTGGCTGAGCTGACCCAGCGTTTCCTGGATCTAAACTACGACGGTCTGATCATTGAGTCACACCGTAACCCGGCGGAAGCGTGGTCGGATGCTTCGCAACAACTGACGCCGGCCGCTCTGGGCGAAATGCTCCGTAGCCTTCAGGTACGTCAGTCAGATGTTAGCGATTCAGAGTACCACAGCCACATGGATGAACTCCGTGCGAAAGTAGACAACATTGACCGCGAATTGCTGGAAGTACTGGCTACGCGTATGGCCATTGTTGAGAAAATGGGTGAGTACAAACGTGACAACGGTGTAACGATTTTCCAAATCGATCGCTGGAAGCAAGTGCACGCTTCACGGGCTGAAATGGGTAAAAAACTGGGTCTGTATACGGATTTAGTAGAAGATCTCTACCGCCTCATCCACGAAGCTTCGATCCGTAAGCAGACGGAAGTAATTAACTCGGTTTCTCAGGCATAAGCTGAGAATACTTATAGAAAAAAGAGGTCGCTGTACAGCGACCTCTTT
>NZ_NMPS01000189.1:0-10669 GCF_002261125.1 Siphonobacter sp. BAB-5385
CGTTCAGCCGTAGGGTGAAAATTTACTCTGATTTCAGACTCTTGACAGGGTTCATGGCCGCCGCCCGGATGGCCTGACTACTAATGGTCAGCAGGGCAATGCAGAGCGAAGCTACCCCCGCTCCAAGAAAGATCCAGATACTCAGTGAACTACGGTAGGCAAAACCTTCGAGCCATTGGTTCATGACGTACCAGGCAATGGGAACGGCGATGAGGAACGCGATGCCAATAAGCCGGATGAAATCGCTGGAGAGCAGAGCGACGAGTTGCAGTTCGGTAGCTCCCAGGACTTTCCGTACGCCGATTTCCTTGGTACGCTGTTCAGCCGAATACGCCGCCAAGCCAAATAGTCCCAGACAGGCAATGACAATGGCCGTGATCGCAAACGATAGAAAGACTTTTCCGACGCGTTGCTCGCTACGGTAAATACTGTCGAAAGCTTCATCCATAAACTGAGCCCGGAAGGGTTGCCCCGGCAATACGCGTTGCCAGGTTTGCTCAATCTTGGCTACGGTTTCGGGCAGTTGCTGGGTTTTCAGTCGAAAGGTGGCATAGCCCGCCGGATTGGCGTTGAGTAGGAGGCATAAGGCTCCGACGTTCTCGCGGAGGGACTCATAGTTGAAGTTTTTTACGACGCCGATGATGTGTAGTTCCCGGGTTCGGCCCGTTCGTAGATCTTCAATTTCCGCAATTTTCCGACCCGTCGGACTCGTATACCCGAAGAGTTTCGCCGCGGTTTCATTGAGAATAACCGCCGAAGAATCCGTCGCCATCTGATTGGAAAAATTCCGTCCCGCCAACAACTGTAAGCCCATGGTTTTCATGTAGTCCGGGTCTACGTACCACGTTTGCATTTGCACGGCCCGCTCCGGCGTTACTTCGCCTTCCGGAAAAAACGAATCGTTTCCCCGCCACGAAGGGGTTGGCAGGTAGCCCGTAACCGTTCCGCTCTGTACGCCGGGGATGCGTAAAATTTCGTTTTTCAAGGCCTGTACCTGGGGACCATAGACGCCATCAAGCATGAGGACTTGCTCACGATCAAAACCCACCTGTTTCTGCTGAATGAAATTGAGTTGCCGATGAATTGCCAGGGTACAGATGATCAGGAATACCGAGGCGAAAAACTGGAAAACGACCAGCGAACTCCGCAGCCAGCCGCTTCGCATCCCGGCGGTAAGCTTGCCTTTCAGTACTTTGGCGGGTTCGAAAGAAGACAGATAAAAAGCCGGGTAGCTGCCTGCTAGCACGCCTACGAACAGGGCAAAGGTCAGCAGGAAGGGCAGCAGGTACCAGTCACGAATGAAATTAAGCGAAAGCTGTTTGTCGGCTAATTGGTTAAAAGCGGGCAAGGCCAGTTCCACCAATAATAAAGAAATGCTACAAGCCATGAAACTGAGCAGGATGGATTCCGTCAGAAACTGCCCGATCAGGTGGGCACTTGCTGAACCCAGTACCTTTCGTACGCCTACTTCCTTGGCCCGGTGAGCCGAACGGGCCGTTGCCAGGTTCATGAAGTTGATGCAGGCAATGAAAAGTATGAAGATGGCAATGGCCGAGAAGATGTAAACGTACTGAATGTTACCCGAGGGATTCATTTCATCCACGCGATTGGAGTGTAAATGAATATCCGGAACGGGCATGAGCGTATAACGAACGTAGCTGCCGCCTGCTTCCAGTTCGGCTACATTCTTACCCAGCCACTGCTGAATCATCGGTCCCGCGTGTTTCAGAAAGAGCTGCCGAATCTGACTTTCGACCTGCTGGGTAGATACGCCGGGTTTTAGTAAAAGGTACGTGCTGTAGTTGTGGCTTAACCAGCTATTTTCCTTGCTGTCGGCGTGATCCAGCATACTGAAATACAGATCCGCGTTAAGGTGGGAGGTACGGGGCAGGTCTTCGATCACACCCGTGACTTTATACGGATCGTTTTCGTTCAGTATCAGTGTTTTACCGACGGCTTCCGGAGTGTCAAAATACTTCAGGGCCATGCGGCGGGTAATCACTACTGTATGAGGCTGATTGAGAGCGGTTTTGGAATTGCCCGCAAGGACAGTCAGGCCCAGTACGTCGAAGAGCGTGGAATCGGCGTAGACGGATCGTTCCTGAATTTTCTCCGTCCCTTTTCGAATCATGCCCGGAGCCTGATCGCGGATACGGGCCGCCGCTTCAATGTCCGGGTAGACTTGGGCCAGGGCCGGTCCCATCGGAGCCGCAGTAGCCGCCGTATGGGATTCGGAACCACCAAAATTAATATCCGTATTGATGCGATACGCCCGATCGGCATTACCCAGAAAGCGATCGTAACTCAGCTCATCGATCACGTAGAAAGTAATGAGTAAGCATGTCGCGATGCCAAAGGCCAGCCCAAACAGGTTGATGGCCGAGTAGGTCTTATTTCGCCAGAGGTTTCGAAAAGCGATTTTTAGATAATTAGATAACATACATTGGTTGATGGTTATGTCGTTGTTTGTTGTTGGTTTTTAGTAGTTTGAGGTGGAGTTGTTTTTGAGAAAGAGGCGTGTCAGTCTCTTCGAAAAGGCCCTGACTTATGAGCCCCTAACCACCATCAACCAGTAACCAACAACCATCCTTATTCACTTTTTAAACTCTTCACCGGATTGATCAAGGCCGTTCGAATGGACTGATAACCAACCGTGAGTAAAGCGATCGTCAGGGTCAGGAGTCCAGCTCCGGCGAAGATCCACCACTGCACCGAGACGTGATAGGCAAACTGTTCCAGCCAGCGTTCCATAGCCAGCCAAACCAGCGGAACCGCGAGGAGGAGAGCAATCAGAACCAGGCGGACAAAATCTTTGGAAAGCATGGCCGAAAGCTGCACGACACTGGCTCCGAGTACTTTCCGGATACCAATTTCCTTGGTTCGCTGTTCGGCACTAAAAGCGGCCAGTCCAAGCAGACCCAGACAGGCGATGAAGATGGATAGTCCAGCCGCCAGCGTAAACAATTCGCTGTATTGCTGCTCCGTCTGGTATTGGTAGTTAAACTGTTCGTCGGCGAAATGAAATGAAAAGGGATTACCTGGGAAAAAACGTTCGTACAGGGTTTGAATCTGACTCAGGTGTTTCGGTAGCTGATCCGTGGAAATCTGAGCCGTGAAGTAGGTGGTATTTTGCTGCGGCCAGAAAACGATGGGTTGAATGACTTCCTTTAAACCCAGATGATGGTAATTTTTAACGACTCCAATCACTTCCACGGCTTGTCCGTTAAAGCTGATGGTTTTCCCAAGGATACTCGTCGGCGTAGCGGATAGGCGGGCAACGGCGGCTTCATTCAGTACCACCTGAGCTACATTTCTCCAGGATTTTTCGGTTTCCCCTTTCGTAAACGCACGGCCGGTGGCTAAAGCGATGTCGTAGGTTTTAAAATACTGGTCATCGCAGATTAAGACTTTGTAACTGGTATGAGCCCCTGCGGTGGTCTGGTCGGTCCGTAAGACATTCTCCGTTGAAAAGTTAAAGCCATTACCCGGAACATTTCCCGTATTGCTGAAGGACGATACGAACGCCAACTGACTCACGGCGTTCCGAAAACCTACGGCCCGGTCCTGAAACAGACTGTCTTCCCGCCCTACTTCCGGTCCCTGCATCACCAGCAGTTGCTGGAGGTTCATGCCCAGATTTTTACGCTGCATGTAGTGCAACTGATGATAGACGATGAATGTAGCGGCAATCAGGGCAATGGAAATGCTGAACTGAAAGACCACGAGGGACTGCCGTAGCCAAGCCCGTCCCGATTTCAAAAAACCACCTTTCAGACTCAAAATAGGATTAATACCACTCAGAATGAAGGCCGTATACGCTCCTGAAAGCACACTTCCGGCGATGAAGAACAGAATACCATACAGTCCGAACGAAGAGTGGAACAGGATGGATAACGAAAGATTTTTCCTGATCAGTAGATTAAAGGGAATCTGAAGCAGATCCACCAGAACCAGAGCCAGTAGAAAGGCGGTCAGATTCAGGATCATGGATTCGCCCAAAAACTGAGTGATCAACTGGTTGCGGTGAGCACCAATGACTTTCCGAACGCCCACTTCTTTGGAACGTTTGGTGGATAACGCCGTACTCAAGTTGACGTAGTTGAACCAGGCAATCAGTAAAATCAGCAGGGCAATGCCGGTTAGGATGTACACGAACCCCAGGTTACCGTAGGTGGGGTAGGAGTCGTTAAGGGAGGAACCGAGGTGCTGAAACGAAACCGCCTGTAATCGAATTTCGTCCGTGGCTCCGGTGGGTAAGGTCTTGAGCAGGGCATTAAATTTGGCTTCTACGTGGCTCACCGTACTTTGCGGAGCGAGTCGCACGTAGGTTGTCAGAAACTGGGCTCCCACGCCCGTCGGGTCGACCCAGCTATTGGACGCCACAAGGGCTGGGTTTTGTAAAGTTGCCAGGGAAAGAACCAGGTCTACCTGTAGATCCGAGTTTTCGGGCATGTCATCGTATACAGCTACTACGGCGTACTCCAGTTTCCCGAACTGATTGGCCAGTGACAGGCTTTTACCCACGATGTCGGTACTGCCAAAGAGTGTACGGGCCTGCTGGGCGGACAGGGCTACCGTGAGAGGCTTCTTAAGCTCCTGAGCGGAACCCGATAGCACAGGGAAGTGAAAAAGCTCAAACAGGGAAGCATCCGCGTACGCCGAATGTTCTTCCCGAAAGGTCTGGTTTGCAACGGTGATGATGCCGTTTGAAATGCCCTCGGCCAGGCGGCAGTAGCCTTTGATTTCGGGAAAATCGGCCCGGAGAATAATGCCCGGAGCCGAACTTCCCTGGGTAGTACCCGCCTGATCTTTCATCAGGAATCGGTACAGGCTGGGCAGTTGCGGATGAAAGGTATTGAAGCTCTTCTCGAAACTGACGTATTCCAGAATGAGCAGCGAAGCCGTAAGCCCCAGAGCCAGCCCCACGAGATTGACCATGGAAAACAGCCGGTTTTTCCATAAACTCCGCCAGGCGATTTTGAGATAGTTCTGTAACATGGCTACTGGGGTAGGCTTTGGTTGTTTGTTGTTCGTTGATAGTTGTTTGTTTTGGGCTGAAGAAGGTGTTTATCAACGTTGACTTTTAACACGGCAAACGACCTAACAACCCACAACAAACAACCATCAACGAGCCATTACTCACTTTTCAGACTCTTCACCGGGTTGACAGTAGCCGCCCGGAAAGCCTGTGAACTCACCGTGAGCAGGGCGACGAGCAGGGCCAGTAGGCCCGCTCCAGCGAATACCCACCAGTCGAGATTTACGTGGTAATAGAACTTGTCGAGGTAATCGCCCAGGGCCCACCAGGCGACCGGCGAGGCCAGCAGGAAGGCAATACCCACGAGCTTGACAAAGTCTTTGGAAAGCAGAGAGATAACACTTAATACGCTGGCTCCCAGTACTTTTCGAATACCAATTTCTTTGGTTCGCTGTTCGGCGGTAAAGGCGGCCAGTCCCAGTAAGCCCAGACAGGAAATGAAGATACCCAGCCCGGCGAAAACTTTAGCCAGGGTCCCCATGACCTGTTCGGAGCGGTACAGCTTGCCGTATTCTACGTCGGCAAAACGGTAAGTGAAGGGAAATTTGGGATTGGCCTGTTTGCAGACGCTTTCCAGGCTGGCAATGGCCTGTTGGGTTTGTCCCGGCTGCGTCCGGACCATCATGGCTCCGTAGTAGGAAGTTGACCAGCCCGCGTCCAGCCGCAGAATCAGGGGTCTGATTTGTTCGTGGAGTGAATGAAAATGAAACTCATCCACCAGCCCGATAATTGTACCCGGACGGTCCCAGAACGTAATCGGTTTGCCCACCGGATCTTTATACCCCATCAAGGCAGCGGCTTCACGATTGATGAGGAACGCGGCGGAATCGGTAGCATATTTTTCGGAAAATTCCCGACCCGACAAGAGCTTGATGCCCAGTGTTTTCAGTCCGTCGTATCCAATACCCGTTGCCTCAAACAGCGGACGGGATTCCGGATCTTTTCCGGGCCAGTTTACGCCCGTGGTGTTACTGCCAAATTCACCGGGTACCTGATTGATGGTACTGATGGACTGGATCCCCGGCATATGCAGGAGTTGCTGATGGATGGTCCGGTACTTCGTCGATAACTCGCCTTCCATCGGAATGTAAATCAAATTCTCGCGATCGTAGCCCAGATTTTTATTCTGAATAAACTCACCTGTCGATAGATGATGATCGTACCGACAATGAGGAGAATGGAAAGCGTAAACTGAAAAACTACGAGTCCCTGACGGAACAGTTTACTACCTCGGGAGAACTTCAGGCGACCTTTCAGTACACGGGCCGGATTGAAGCCTGACAGGTAAAACGCCGGATAGCTACCTGCAATGAGACCCGTTAGGAGGGTTACGCCCAGCAAAATCAGATACGTGCCCGGTTGGGTATAATTTAAAACCAGTTGTTTTTCGGTGAGTTCATTGAAGTTAGGCAGGACCAGTTCCACCAGACCAATAGCCACCAGTACGGCCAGTGCAGTAATCAGGAACGATTCGGCCAGAAACTGCCCAATCAGCGATTCCCGGACGGCTCCCATCACTTTCCGAACGCCCACCTCGCGGCTTCGGCGTTCGGAGCGGGCCGTCGCCAGATTCATAAAGTTGATACAGGCAATGAGCAGAATAAATACAGCGACCACGCTGAATAAACGCACGTATTCAATACGACCGCCGTTTTGAGTACCGCCCCGAAAATCGCTGTAGAGGTACGATTCGCTGAGGCGTTGCATGAACAGGGTGTTGGGGTACTCTTCCTTGCGGTAGTTATTCAAAAATTTCTTCAGCCGTTTTTCTACGTTGGCCGTATTCGCATCCGGGCGAAGCTCAAAGTATACGCGGGGACCATTGTTACCCCATTGTTCGACCCAGTTGTTTCGCTTGCGGAAGTCTTCCCAGGTAAGCAGGAAATCGTATTTTTCGGAGGCCTGAGCGGGTAAATCTTCAAAAACGGCCGTGACTTTATAGGGAATGTCACGTCCCGCTACTTCGACCGTTTTACCCAGGGCGTTTTGCGGACTGCCGAAGTAATTATCAGCCAGTTTCCGGGAAATCGCCACGCTTTCGGGGGCCTTCAAGGCCGTGGCGGGCGTACCCGCCAACAGAGGAATCGAAAACATCTTGAACCAGTCTTCACCGGCCCAGCGGGCTTTCTGCTTGTTGAATTTATCGCCGACCGTGAAGTTTAGCTCATTCTCCCAGGTGAAACCCGACGCATGGACCACTTCCGGAAACTTCTTTTTCAATTCGTAACTGAGCAAACCCGGTGTATGCGGACCAGCATTGGTTTCGCCGTTGAACGTCTGGCTTTGCATGATTCGGTACAGCACCGGACTTTTGGCGTGGTAGTTATCCATCGCCAGTTCATCCTGTACCCAAAGCCCAATCAGCAAACTACAGGCCACACCCAGAGCCAGACCCACAATGTTGATCACCGAAAAAACACCGTTTCTCCAGAGATTACGAAAGGCAATTTTGAAGTAGTTGGAGACCATAGCTGAAGGAAATATTAGTTGTCGGTTCACTGTTTACTGTTTTCAGTTTGCCTACCAGTGAGGCGACCGATAACAGGTGTGAAAAGTTAGTGTACAGCCAGAAAGGGTAAGCTGTACGAACCCTTACTGAAAACAGAAAACGGCAAACAGAAAACTTAGATATGAAACTTCGTATTCACGTTTTCCGTCACCACGTGGCCGTCGAAGAGGTTGATGATCCGGTGACTGTAGTTGGCATCATAAGGGGAGTGCGTTACCATGATGATGGTCGTGCCTTCTTCGTTGAGTTGCTGAAGCAGTTTCATGACCTCTTCGCCGTTGGTCGAATCGAGGTTACCCGTCGGCTCATCGGCGAGGATCAGCTTGGGTTTAGCGACTACAGCCCGGGCGATGGCTACCCGTTGTTGCTGACCACCGGAAAGCTGCTGGGGGAAGTGGTCTTTCCGGTGCATGATGTTCATGCGGGTTAATACCGTTTCAACGAGTTCCTTACGTTCGGAAGCCGATTTTCCGAGGTACAGCAGGGGAAGTTCAACGTTTTCGTATACGGTCAGTTCGTCGATCAGGTTAAAGCTCTGGAATACGAAACCGATGTTTCCCTTACGGAGCTTGGCCCGCTGGCGTTCCGAGTACTTTGAAATTTCCTCGCCCCAGAAGTTGTACTCGCCCGTGGAAGGGTTGTCCAGCATACCCAATACATTGAGTAAAGTCGATTTTCCGCAACCCGACGGACCCATGATCGCGACAAATTCGCCGTCGGCAATTTCCACATTCACATGATCGAGAGCCGTTGTTTCAATTTCTTCGGTACGGTAAACTTTTCGGAGGTTTTTGATTTGGATCATGGTTGTATGTGTGTGTTGAACTTCAGATGAATGGTAAAGGATTAACCACAGAGTGACTCAAAGTTGGGCACCGATTTCACGAAGTAACTCCGTGAAATCGGTGGTTGATAAACGTTACGGTTGCTTTTCATTGAGATTGAGTACTTCATTGTCGCCGAAGAACTCGTAACTCGAGGTGATGACTTTTTCACCGGGTTTCAGGCCATCCAGTACTTCGTAGTATGTCGGGTTCTTGCGTCCCAGTTGGATATTGCGGCGTACGGCTCGTTGTCCACCCGCTTCCACCACGAATACCCAGTTACCGCCCGTTTGCTGATAGAAACCACCCGTGGGAAGCAGTACCGCCTGTTCGGGTTTACCCAGTTCCAGGCGAATGCGTAAGGTTTGACCGCGACGAATATCCGTAGGAGCCGTCTGAGCAAAAAGCATATCGACTTCAAAACGACCGTTGGTAACCGTAGGGAACACTTTATCGACGACAAGCTTGTATTCTTTTCCATCCAGATCCGCGTAACCTTCCAGTCCTTTCACGATTCGGGGCAGGTACAGTTCGTCGATGGGCACCCGTACTTTGAATTTATCCAGAATATCGACCTGACCGATTTTGGTACCTTTTGTAATCAGCTGACCGATCTGCAAGTCCGTAGCGGTTGAAAGCTGACCGGAGATGGGAGCCTTGACCAGCAGGTTGTCCAGCATCTGACCTACGTTCTGAATGCTTTCCCAAATCCGTTTTTCGGATTGAGACAACTGCGAATTTTGCTGAATCCGAATCAGAGAATCCTGCATGTACGAACGTTGCGTAACGTTGCGACGGCGTTTCTGATAGGATACTTCTTCGCGAACATCCTGCATTTCCTTCTCCGAAAGGTACTTGGAGGCTTTGTCGTTCCGGTTTAACTGTTGTTCCTTGATTTTGACCTGATAATCGATCTCCGCCAGCGTATTCTGAAGGGCCAGCGTATTTTGTTGCAATTGCAGACGGGAGGTACGGGCGTTGTTCAACTGATCGTATAAAGCCGTTTCCCGCGTTAGTACGTTTAGTTTCAGTTCCGTATTGGAGAGTTGCAGAATCACGTCGCCCGCCTTTACCATATCGCCCGATTGCTTGAAGATTTTCTCAATCGAACCGCCTTCGACGGCATCCAGCTGTACACTCTGGATGGGGATAACCGTACCGTTGACGGGAATGAATTCGTTAAAAGCACCCTGCGAAACACTCAATACGGTCAGCTTTTCCGTCTCGACCCGTAGTTGTGTACGCTTATCCCGGAATACCAGTGCCCACAACGTGAGCGACACCAGGAGCAAACCGCCCGTTAAAAAAAAGACACGTTTACGGTTCCAGAATTTTCTTTCAATTTTCTTATCCACGGGGAAAAAAAGGTTAATTGGTTATACAGTTTGCGGTTGTCGGTTTGCCGTTTTCAGTTGAGCAGTAAGCTGATTAATTGGAAACTGAAAACGGTAAACTAAAAACTCAATATTGGCTTAACATCTCTCTCAGTTTATTCTTGGCCCGCATAAACTGGGTGCGGGACGTGGAGGCGGAGATTTGTAACATTTCGGCAATTTCATCATGGCTGTACTCTTCCAGCAAATGGAGCGTAAGGACCGTACGGAAACCATCGGGTAACTTCATCATCGCAGCCCGTACGTGTGAGATTTCCCATTCGTCGGGTTCGGCGGCGGCTTCGTAAGGCATGTCGAAACTTTCTTCGATTTCCACCAGCTGTACCCGACGCTGACGCAGGCGATTGAGAGCTTCATTGACAACAATCTGCTTCAGATAAGCTCCCACCGTACTTTCCTGCCGAAATTCGTGGATGCGTTGGAAAAACTTCACAAAGGCATCCTGTAATACGTCTTCGGCTTCTGCCGTATGATTCAGGATTCGGTAGCAAACGTTGTACATCGATTTGGAATACAGGCGATACAGTTCGTACTGAGCCGAGCGGTCCCCTTGTCGGCAGGCTTCTACTAAGGCGGTACGATCAGTTTTGCAAAGAGTTTCCATTTCGATAGTTGAATTAAAAAAGACCGGCGAACGGCTGTTTAGGGTCGTTCGCGGTTACGCTTACTAAACCCTTGACCTCTCTAATGCCAAAGGTGTGCCAAACTTTTAAAAATGCCCTCAGTTGGCTGGAAATGGCTTTTTTTGCGAAAATAGTGTACGCCTGCGTACAGCTACTGTACGGATTCGGACAGTTTTTGCTAGCTTTCCCGTGATTTCCCGAAATGGTATGATTTTAAGAGAAGACAGGATAGGTTATATCCAGTAGGATAGGCACAGCCTACCAACTTAAAAAGTCCGTAG
>NZ_NMPS01000019.1:0-23688 GCF_002261125.1 Siphonobacter sp. BAB-5385
GGAGAAGCCTTCTGATCACTCAGAAGGCTTCTCTTGTTTTATGCCTCCAGCCCGAAGATGGGCTTATTCGTCTTCCACTTGCCCCGTGTAAAATCAGGAATTTGAATAGGAGCTGAGCCTTTTTTAATCGATTCTTCCGATAAAGGGCTAATCGCTGACCAGGCCGCTGCATCATATACATCGATGGCAGGCGAGCGTTTTTCCTGAATTGCCATCACAAATTCCTGCATGACGAAATAGTCCATACCCCCATGGCCTGCTCCTTGGGCGTTTTTTTCAAACTTCGTCCACAGGGGGTGATCGTATTTCTTCATATAGTCCGCATCTTTTTCCCACTGGTGAGCCTTCGGACTTTTCTTTTCAATATAGATCTGATCGCCTTCGTCCATCCAGAGCCCATTTGTTCCCTGTACTTTAAAACCCAATGAATAAGGACGGGGACTGTTCGTATCATGCGTAATCAGAATCGTTTCCCCATTGGCACATTTCACCATGGTTTGTACCACGTCACCCAATTTGAATTTGACCTTCGCGTTCGGATGATCAGCTCTACCGTGGTCTACGATATACTTATGTAGGCCTAAAGGTTTGGTGGCCATCGAGACCAGGTACTGAAATTGATTACCCCGGTTAATGTTGATCATTTGAGCTACGGGTCCCAGACCATGTGTGGGATAAATGTCGCCATTGCGATCAATGGAGTGCTGCGTCCGCCATTTGGCTTCCGAAAATCCTTTCTGTCCAAACTCTACGCCACCGCCATACGCACTCTTTCCATCATTGAATTTTACTTCCCGAAGGTCATGCTCATAGCCGCATTCCAAATGCGTAAGTTCGCCGAATAAACCCTGCCGAACCATATTTAACGCTGCCATGACGTCGCGTCGGTAACAAACATTTTCGAGAATCATGCAATGCGAGCCCGTCTTTTCGTACGCATTAACCAGATCCCAGGACTCCTGCAAGGTTACTGTGCTGATACTTCTACGCCCGCGTATTTACCCGCTTTCATCGTCGATACGGCCATGGGGACGTGCCATTCCCAGGGGGTGGCAATGATAATGCCATCCAAATCCTCTCGCTTGACCATGTTCTCAAAATCCCGTTCGTTCTTACTATAAACGACGGCTTCTTTCCGACCCGCATCCCGTAACATCTTTTGAGCTTTTGCCACGGCCGCCGGATCAATATCGCAGATCGCATTGATTTCTACCTGTGGAAAGAGAATGCTGTTCCGTACGTGTTCACGGCCGCGTAGACCCACCCCAATGAAACCCAAACGTACTTTCTGGTCGTTGGGTCGGGCCGTAAGAATAGAAGGCACGAACGCCATGCCTGCCGTAGCCAGAGCGGCGTTTTTTAAGAAGTTACGACGATTGTTCATAGCTGTGTAGGATCGAGAGATGAATACTTTTCACGCAGGTATTGCTGCACGGTAGCAATGTCTTCTTTATTGGTTAAGTCCGGTACGTTCTCGGATAGCGGTAGCGTATAAACGCTGGTTAGCTGAGCCAATAGATTCACGGCCGTAGGCAATTCTTTCTCATTACGTACGGGGTGAAAAGGTGTAGCTTCCAGACAGGGCATCAATCGTTCTGCCTCCAGTGCAAACAGGTTCATACTAACTCCGATGCGTCCGGTTTGTTGGCGAGCGGCTTCGACTTCCGCTTCACTGGGTTTTTCGTGAATATCCAATAGAAACCCTTCCGCATTGGTACGGATCAAAGCAAAGGCTTGAATTCGTTCAGCCGGAAAAAGTAAGGCGTTCCGGTCATAACTGACCAGTGCGTTGGGATAAGGGTTATTCCAGAGTAATTCCAGGGCCCGTGTTGAGTACAGATTGTCACTGTTACAAATGACCAAACGACCCTGTTGCCATTCCGGTGTCTGCTGTAGGGCTTGCAAGACGGCGTCTGCCGTACCCGCTGGTTTTTGCCGGTCAGCAGCGATGTACTGCCGGGCGAAGCGTATGGACAAACCCGGAAACGCATTGGATTCATAATAAGCCTGGGTCAACGAATCCTCGGGGTGCAGTAAAAGAAGGGCTTCCGTGAATCCGGCTTCTACAGCATTCATTAATTGATAATCGATCAGCGACTGACCCGCCGTACCCACACTAATCATTCCCTTGGTGAGCGTATTGGCCTGATCCACTAGCTTGGGGTCTAACGCTAGGTTTTCTACCGCTTTTTTCATGCGGGAAGACATCCCGCCGGCTAGAATCAGAATGCGTTTGTTCATTGGTAGATGTATTGGTTAAACTTGAGCCAACTGCGTTTCAGTACGTACGCCTTCATCAATGGTAATGATGTAACTTTTTCCACCAGCCCGTTCAATCGCTTCGGCAACGGCTTCGGCGTGAGTAGGAGCGTAGGCGAACATACAGCCACCGCCACCCGAGCCATTAATCTTGGCTCCTAAAGCTCCAGCTTCTAAAGCCACGTCGATCATCCGATCAATTTTAGCCGTTGAAATGCGTTTGGCTTCCCGCAGATTGTATTGATGACGATTGAGTAAGTCTCCGAAGTGTGTAGGATCGGGCTCGGGTCGGGCAAGCAGGTCTTTGGCTTCCCGTAAAATATCCCGGTCCGAAAGATTTCCTTTCAATAGAATATATTCATCCGGCGTAAGCAAAGACTGGTAACGTTCGGCCTCGCTAGCGGGATAGGTGGGTAAAGAAAAGGAGGGGTCTGCCGCTTTGATTTTACGAATGGCTTCCAGCATGCCGTACTTGACGTGCTTAAGGATACCCAGCGTATCTTTTGCCTGTTGGGAATCACCAAGCACAAACGTACCCGCAATCGGCTTTAAGGTTTCTACTTTAGGCACTGGTTGCGATTCCAGATAAATAACCTGCCCTACGGCACTGGACGTTTGATCCATACGGCCACCGGGTTCTCCAAACTCTTCAACTTCGGCCCGATACGCCAGATCCGCCAATTGTTGAATGGATATAGGAAAGTCGATCAATTGCGTCAGATAATACGCCCAGGCCACAACGAGAGCCGATGAGCTGGAAGTACCCGCATTAATGGGAATGGTACTACTAATGTGAGCGTCGAAACCCTGCGGAAATACGGCTCCCTGGCGTTGCAATAAGTTCAGGACGCTTTTATAGTAATCGCGTTGACGACCATACGGAATTTCGGATTGAAGGTTGAACGATTCCGTATGATGAATATCCGGCATGGTCAGCTGTACCTGACGATCCGACCGGAGTTGCCCTTCAATTTGTAAACGCAAGGAAATGGCAGCGGCAATAACGGGTAATCCGAGGTAATCCTGATGTTCACCAAACAAACAGATACGACCCGGAGCGGAAACGATAAAAGGTAGCGACATAGGCGTGAGGACATCAGAAACGTTGTACTAATGTAGGGCAGAAAAGCAGAAAAAAGCTACCGCCAGACGCGTCACCGGGCGGCAAATCCAGCGAAAACGGATGTACATTCGTTTGCACGGACGCGGACAAACGAATGCACAATTTTCCAGGAAAAAGAAAATTTATTGGATTAGGAGAGTACCATCAGCTCGGGTTGCAGAATGACTTTCTCAAAAGAGGCCTGGGGCTGGGCAATGGCGTTCAGGATCAGCTCAGCGGCGGTATAGCCCATGCGGTACGGATGCTGCTCGACGGAAGCCAGGGGTGGATGTTCGAGGTAAGCATTCATGGGCAGGTTAGCAAAACTCACGAACGAAATATCCGTATTCAGACGGAGCCCCTTGGCCCGGCAGACGCCCATGGCATCCAAAGCGACGTAATCGTTGAAAGTAAGTACCGAATCCGGCGGTTGGGGCAGGGCTAGCCATTGTTCCATAATTCGCCGCGTGGCTTCCGTGCTTAAGTCCACGGATTTCACTAATTCCGGTTCTGGAGAAAGACCTGCTTCGGTTAAAGCCCGTACGTAGCCTTCGTATCGTTCCTGACTCGCCACCAAAGAAGCCGGTCCATTGAGCAAGGCAATCCGTTTGAATCCCTTCTTCAATAGCAAACCCGTCGCTTCGTAGGCTCCCATTTCCATGTTACAACTCACCTGATGGGTGTCAATACTGGGTGGAATGCGGTCAAATAGGACGAGTGGAATCTGGTGTTGCAAGAGTTTCTGAATGTGATCGAATTGATGACTTTCTTTTGCTACCGATAAAATGACACCGTCTACAACCTGACGTGAGAGGACGTCGAGCACCTGTTTTTCCCGCTCGTACTGGTCGTGTGACTGGTATAAGGCTACGGTATACCCGCGGGCAAAGGCTACTTCTTCAATACCATTGATGGCTTTCGAAAAGAAGTTCTCCTGTATTTCGGGTAGTACTACGCCCAGCATAAAGGTTTTTCCGCTTCGCAGATTACGGGCCGTTGCACTGGGAACGTAGTTCAACTGTTGAGCTAGTTCCTGAACGCGTTCCCGCGTGCGAAGCCCGATCCTGGGATGATTCTGTAACGCTCTCGATACCGTTGAAGGAGAGATTTTCAATCGACGGGCAATTTCTTTGATCGAGACGTTCATGGGGATTCAAGAATGAAAGGGGAAAAGAAAGGCTCAATTTAATGGTTTTTCGATAGCCAAACGAAAAAAGCCCCATCCTCGGAGATGGGGCTTTGCAAAAGAAAGCAAGTTTGATTAATAACCTGGGTTTTGCTTCAGCGTTGGCTGACCGTTCACGTAGCTGTTATTAATCTCATCTACTGGCAAGGGGAAGTACTCGTGTTTGCCTTTGGTAAAGCTGGCTCCGTTGAGATACGTCCGTTTTTTGGCTTCGGTTTGCAGGTACGTATTCAGCGTTTGGTCGGCAATACCCCAGCGTACCAGATCGAAGAAACGGTGTCCTTCCATCGCGAATTCCAGACGTTGCTCAAAGCGGATGGCTTTCCGGGCTGAAGCCTGATCGGCAAAGGCCGCCGAGCCGCTGGGATATTCGTTGATGACATAGTTAGCCGCTGGTTTACCATCCGTGTTGGTTACATAAGGACTATTTTTAGCCCGGTTCCGGATTTGATTCACCAGTAAGCGAGCTTTATCCAGATTTCCTGCTTCCGCTTCGCATTCGGCCAGCCAAAGCAATACGTGTGAATACTTAATCATGCGGTAGTTATTAGCCACCCGACGTTTGTTTGTGGAATGCGTATTGGTACCTTCTTCACTTTTGTAATACATCCACTTTTTGCCCGTGTACGGTCCCGAATAGTTCTGATCCCGAATCCAGGTAACGCCGGGCATCGGGCCCCAATCCAGGAAAGGAATGCCCCGACGGCCAACCGTCCAGTCCAGCCGTGGATCCACGGGAGCCGTATCAGGCGTGAATGCATCGGTAATCTTCAAACCCTGATCACTCTTCAGATCCGAATTATTAAACGTGTCCAGCATAGGCAAGCCATTTGCATCCGTTTTAAAGGCGTTCACCAGGTTTAACGAAGGCAAGTAAAAACCACAGCAGCCACCACCCGGAGCACCCGAAAAATAGGGCCAGTTCAGTTCATCACCCGCGTTTCCATTGGCACCATTCGTACCGTCATTTACCGAAAACTGCACCTCAAAAATCGATTCGGCGTTGTTGTTGGTAAGGGCTTTGTAGTTATCGTGGTAATCGACCAGACGATACTTTCCACTGGCAACGATGGCTTCCAGTAAGGGTTTGGCCGTACTGTACTTGTTTTCGAACAGGTACGCTTTTGCCAGATAAGCCATAGCGGCGTACTTGGTGGCCCGGCCTTTCTGGGTCTGCGTTTCGGGCAGATTATCCATCGCAAACTTGAAGTCGGCTTCGATGTTTGGCCAGATATCCTTGTCATTGGGTACTTTCACTGAATTAGGATCGGCCGGATTGTAGATCGTTTCGTCAATATACGGAACCTTGTTCCACATCTTTTTGGCTTCGAAGTGGTAGTGAGCCCGCAAGAATCGGGATTCAGCAATGACCTGCGTTTTTTCCGCGTCGGTCATATCGGTTGTCTTCGCCAGCAGCTGGAGGACTTCGTTACAGCGAGAAATCCCATCGTAGACGACCCGCCATTTCCCCCGCATGTGTACGAAAGCAGGCTGCACTTCATAGCGTTCGATACCGGTGATTTCGGGCTGGTCACTGGCATCCGTGCCCTTATACGCATCGTCCGAAGCCACGCCCCCGTACACCCAGTTCGATACGGCTCCGTGCCAGTTGGTACCCCCGGAACCAATGCCATCGAGCAGCGAGTAGGCACCAATCAACGAAGCAGAAACGCCACTTTTATTAGTAAGCTGGCTGCCCAAGGCCACCCCTTGCGGTTTTACGTCCAGAAAAGAGTCGCCGCAGGAAGAAATGAGGCCTGTTAGCAAAAGCGATAAAACAATACTATTTCTTTTCATATAAGTAGCTGTAAATCTGAAATGAGGTAAATGGGGATTAGAAACTGAGTCGTAAGCCTACAATGAGGTTTTTCGAGACGGGATAGGCTCCTTCGTCCACGCCTAAGTGCGTGTCCTGACCATTATCACCTGAACGACGTAAGTTAACATCCGGATCCAGACCCGTATACTTGGTGAGGGTGAACAGGTTTTGTCCCTGCACGTAAATCTGAGATGCTCCCAGTCCCAGTCTTTTCTGCAGACCCGCGGGGAATGAGTACGACAACTGGATATTCTTCAGACGCAGGTACGAGCCTTTTTCAACGAAGTAGGTAGAAATCTGAGCACTGGTCGCGTCCGTAGCCCGCAGTTGGGGCAGTTTGGCATCGGTTTTACCAGGAACCCACGAGTCGTACAGCATCCGCGTACTGCGGTTACCCTGGAAGGTATTGAAATCAGTCCAGTACCGCATATAATTAAAGAGGTCATTGCCTTGTACACCCTGTCCGAATAAAGTCAGATCGAAGTTTTTGTAGCCAACGCTGACGTTTAAGCCGTAGGTAAAGTCCGGGTGCGGATTGCCGATAAAGGTACGGTCAGCCGACGTTACTACACCATCTCCATTGACATCACGGAAAATGAATGAACCTGCCCGGTTATACGTACCAAAAGCCTGGGGAGCTGCTTTAGCCGCTTCATCGGTCTGGAAGATCCCATCAATCACGTAGCCGTAGAACGAGGCAATCGGTTCGCCCACTTTCGTTGCACTCATGGCTGGTAGACGCGTGCTAAAGCCAAATTTGATGGAGTTGGGATCGTTATTGATTCGGAGCACTTTGTTGCGATAGGTAGAGAAGTTGGCTCCCACCGTGAACCGCATCTTGCCATCCATGGCCCGTCCGCTGTAATTAATGGACAGATCCACTCCTTTGTTCTGCATATCGCCGATGTTCGTATACGGGATCGTAGCCTGTCCCAGAGCCCAGGGTACATCGATCTGGCTGAGCATATCCTTGGTTTTCTTGGTATACCAGTCAAAGACTACCTGTAACTTGTTGTTGAACAAACTGGCATCGAAACCTAAGTTCAGCGAAGTAGTGGTTTCCCACTTACCCCGATCGTTTCCGAACTGAACCAGATCGAAGCCCGGTACGATGGAAGAACGTGATCCATTGATGTCATAATGGTTTTCCGTAGGCCGCGATTCGTACAGGGTATAGGCGTTGTAAATGTTCGGAATGTTCTGGTTACCCGTGCTTCCCCAGCCCCCCCGAATTTTCAGGTCGGAAAGGAAATTGACATTCTTGAGAGCTGCCAGTTCGGATAAACGCAGACCCACACTGGCCGCCGGGAACACCGCATACCGATTCGCGGCACTGAAGCGTGAGGAACCATCCCGCCGCAGCGTAAAGTCAGCCAGGAAGAAATCTTTGTAGGCGTAGTTGACTTTACCAAACAACGAAAACAGACGCGTACGGTTAACGCCCCGGCCGCTGTTCTGCAGGCCCAGCGGACTACCGGCATTCAGGTACAGGTAATCGGGATCCTCAAACGCGTAGTTACTACGAGTAGCGTCGAAGATGAAGTCGTACGTAGCAATAGCTTCCGTACCTGCCAATACGTTGATGCTGTGGTTGCCAAACGTTTTATTGTACGTCAAGGTGTTGTACCAGGTCCAGGAGTTGTCGTACCGGTTTTCTACCCGTAAGCTATTCGTATTGCGAGCTTCCGGAGACTCGGGATCAAGCGGCGTAAAGGGATTGAAATTGTAAGTATTATACTCAATACCCATACTGGTACGGAACACCAGACCTTTGAAGATGTCCAGATCCAAAAAGGCGTTTCCAAACAAGTGAATACCTTTGGTTACGTTGTCTTTGTTACGATATAGCTCGGCTACCGGGTTGCGGGCGTTACCTAAGTTCGCTCCTTTTGCTCCGGCAAAGTTTCCGGCAACGTCGTATACCGGAATCAGGGGGTTCATCCGTACGGCAAAAGCAATGGGGTTTGATTCATCATTGTTGGTAATGCCCACCCGCTCATCATACGATACGGTAAAGTTTTCACCAATGCGAATACGGTCTTTCAGCTTGAACTCCGTATTGGCCCGTAAAGAATACCGCTTATAGTTGGTATACTTCATGATTCCCTTCTGATCAAAATAGTTGAAAGAAATCGCGTACGAACCCTTATCCGTGCCACCGCTGGTACCCAACTGATAGTTCTGAATCAGGGCGGGATTAAAGAGTTCTTTCTGCCAGTTCGTACCTTGCTTGTTCGCCTTCGTAATCATGAACTTCGTTTTACCCAGATCCGGATTTCGCAGATCGTAGGTGTAGTTAACGTAGTTGCCATTCGCATCACGAGCTACGCGGGCATCGCCTTCGAATACACCGGAGGGATAGATGTAATCCGGAATGACGGGCTGCTCACCGCTGCCGTACTGGCCGTGTGAAGGCGTTTGGCCGACGTTTCGTGCCGAAGCCCAAATCTGCTGACCTAGCTCCTGGGAGTTAAGCAGGTTAAGGAATTTACCCGGACGCTGCACGCCCACGTACATGTCGAAGGTCAGCTTGGGTTCGCCAGGCTTTCCTTTTTTAGTGGTGATAATTACGACCCCATTAGCGGCCCGGGCACCGTAAATCGACGCTGCTGACGCATCTTTCAGTACCTGCAGACTTTCAATATCGTTCGGGTTGATATTATTCAGAGTACCCTGCGTAGGAACGCCATCGACGATATATAGAGGCGAGTTATTGTTGATGGTACCAAATCCCCGAATCCGTACCATGGTGCCACCGCCGGGCGAGTTGTCGTTACCTACCGTTACCCCGGCTGCCCGACCTTGCAGGGCCTGCGTCAGGTTGGCCGTAGGCAGAGCCGTAAGATCGGCCCCTTTGACAACGGTTACAGCACCGGTAATGTCCTTTTTCCGCTGGGTGCCATAACCCGTAACGACTACTTCATCCAGGGCCTTGGTTTCTTCCTGTAAGCTGACGTTAAGCGTGGTCTGCGTACCAACGGTCAGCTCCTGAATACGGTAACCAACGGCAGAGAAAACAAGCACATCGGAAGTACTGTTGCTATTGATCGCATACAGGCCCGATGCATCCGTCACAACGCCACGAGTGGTTCCTTTTACCTGTACACTTACGCCAGGAATACCCTGTCCATCCGCGGCAGAGACTTTCCCCGTGACTCGACGTTCTTGTGCATAAACCATCTGGACTATTCCAAGTAGAATAGCACATACCCAAAGTAAGGATTTTTTCATGTAGAAGTAATTGAATAGTTAAATAGGGCTTATTCTGTTAGGAGGTGATTTGTCTGCAATTATTAAAAATTATTCTACGAAATGTCAAATTGTGCCGACGTATAGCATTGTTCAATTTTCAAAAAAATACTTAATTTTTAGGAAGCTCAATGTTAATGCAGAAGAATAAAAGGCTATTTTTTACTGGTATTATTCCGTTAAAAAATAATATATTTCTGTAATTTTAGTTAAAGACAGAATAAAATACTATTCTATAAAATTTAAAAATTTATATAAAAATGTAAATATTTCATCCGAGGGGGAGCTTGGATACGAATTGAACAGGGGATCAGTAGCGTTATCTGAGACGATTCTAGTATACCTTTGCAGGGTACCGAATAAACGGTGCCTTTTTAGTAACTATTGATTTACGTGTATGAAAAAAGCTTGGCTGCTGGGCGGGATGTTCTTAAGCTCGCTAGCAATAAACGCTCAACAACGGTTAACACCCGAACAGCTTTGGAAAATGGGCAGGGTATCGGGCCTGGGGATTTCCAATGATAAACAATACGTAGTATACGCGGTCAGTACACCGCAAATGCCGGACAACAAGAGTCAGCGGAAGCTTTATAAAATTCCAGTGGCGGGCGGAGAAGCCCAGGAAATTAGTACTACAGAAGGCTTATTAAGAGATTCAAAAGTATCCGCCGATGGCAAGTATCGCATCAGTAGTCAGCCTGTACCCGTGCTAAACATTACGGGAGCCGATAAGTATAAAGATTTACCACAATCGGATGCTTATGTCTTTACTTCACTGAATTATCGACACTGGGATACCTGGGAAGATGGCAAGTTTGATCACGTGTTCCTAACCCCGCTGACGAATGGGCAGGCCGGTACGCCGAAAGATCTGATGCCCGGCGAAACCAATGATTGTCCCCAGAAACCGTTTGGTGGAGACGAGGACTTTATCTGGCATCCCGACGGAAAACATGTCGTATACGTAACGAAGAAAAAATTCGGTACCGATTACGCAGTCAGTACGAATACGGATCTTTATGAATACGATGTAACCACCGGAACGACCCGAAACCTAACTGAAAGTAACAAGGGATACGACGTTAATCCATCGTTTAATACGAAAGGCAATCTGGCCTGGCTCCAGATGAAGCGGGATGGATACGAGGCCGATAAGCAGGATCTGGTCGTGTCCAATGGAAAGTCTACGCTGAATTTGACGCAGCAACGCGATGATATTCACGTGGAGGGGTTCAAATGGAGCGAAGACGGAAGCACTCTATTTTTCTGGGCACCCATCAACGGTACCTTGCAGATCTTTAAGGTGACCTATCCCGGTACTACATCGGCCAAGCCCGTCATTACGCAGCTTACCAAGGGCGATTTTGACGTGAGTGACATTATCGGGCAGGTAGGTCAGAAACTGATCGCGTCCAAAACGGACATGAATCACCCGGCGGAACTGGTAACGATTGATGTGACCAATGGCTCTATTCAGGCTCTTACGCACGTAAACGACGCTGTAGTGTCTTCTCTGAATCTGTGCAAAACCGAGCGGCGATGGGTAACCACTACCGATCGTAAAAACATGCTGGTGTGGGTAATTTATCCGCCCAATTTTGACCCTGCTCAGAAATACCCAACGCTATTATATTGCCAGGGAGGACCGCAGGCCCCATTAACGCAGTCGTATTCGTATCGCTGGAATTTTCAGCTGATGGCTTCCCAGGGGTATATCGTAGTAGCCCCCAACCGTCGGGGCATGCCCGGCCATGGAACCAAATGGAACGAGCAGGTAAGCAAAGACTGGGGTGGACAGGTCATTCAGGATTATCTGAGTGCCATTGATGCCGTATCGAAGGAGTCTTACGTAGATAAAGATCGTCGGGGCTGTGTAGGGGCAAGTTTTGGTGGCTTCTCGGTATTCGCTCTGGCGAGTGTGCACGCCAAACGATTCAAAACGTTCATTGCCCACGACGGCGTATTTGATTTCCGTAGCATGTACGGCACTACGGATGAACTATTCTTCGAAAACTGGGAAAAAGGGGGGCGTACTGGGATAAGAAAAATGCGGTAGCTCAACGTTCCTTTAGCCAGTCGCCGAGCAACTTTGTCGACAAGTGGGATACGCCTATTTTCATTATTCAGGGTGGAAAAGACTATCGGGTTCCTATCGAACAGGGCTTGCAGGCTTTTCAGGCAGCCCAGCTACGTGGCATCAAAAGCAAGTTATTATACCTCCCCGATGAAAACCATTGGGTGCTCAGCCCTCAAAATGCGATCGTCTGGCAGCGGGAATTCTATCATTGGCTGGAAGAAACGCTGAAGTAATAGAAAAAGGCCTCGCTTTCAAGCGAGGCCTTTTTCTGTTTTAAGTACATAACTCCTAGTGAGCTACAACAATCTTCTGTTTTTGAATAGCGGTACCGTCGTTCACGTGTAGATGATAAAGTCCATTGGTTAAACTTTGGGTAGGTATGGTAACAGCACCATTCCGGATTTCTCCCTTCCAGACTGCCTGACCCATGGGGCTATACAGAACGGCTTGTACAGCAGTGGCAGTACTACCCGCATTCTCTTTAATGGTGATGGTAACATCCGCATCCGCTGGACTTGGATAAGCAATCAGCCCATACGTTGGGGCCACACGAAGAGCAATAATCTTGCTGTAATGGTCCGGCTCTGACGCTTCATCGATTTTCAGGCGATAATAGCTATTACCTACCCGAAGTTTCGTATCGTAGAAAGTGTACAGAGCTGAAGAAGTATGCTGAGAGGGCGTATAGCCAATACTAACCCAGTTTTTCCCATCAACGCTTTTTTCTATACCGTAGCCCAGAATGTTTTTTTCATCGCTTACTTTCCAGGAAAGGGTGCCTACGTTTTCAGGAATAGAAGTCGCATCTACGCCTGTAAAGCTTTTTCCCGCACTTGATTCAACCTGACCTTTAAAATAGATGATGCTAACGGGTAGAGGAGCATCAATTACATAGTCAAAGGCGAGCTGATTATTGCTCTTGGTAACTTCATCAATGGCGTTTTCTGCGTCGATAACGGCATCGATTTGATTGTTACTCACCGCATTCATGGTGTTAGTAACGTCGAAATACAGGGTATCCCGATAGCGAACCGGATTGAAAGTCAGTGTACCCAAGTCCATCGTACTGTTCGAAACATTGGCAATCGTGTTGTTGGAAGCAGCAGTATTTACCGTCCGTTTCAGTGAAACTTTAACGTTAGTACCTGGTACGGTACCCAAGTTGCTAACCACTACACCCAGTTTGAAATTTCCCGTTGATGTACTACCTGATTGTACAAACAGGTTACCTGCCTCAAAAGCCAGATCAGGCTTGGTTAAGGGGTATGGAACAATGGCCGGGTCACCCTGTAGGTTAAATTCCTGGGCGTGTCCTATGGTCATTTTGTTGTTCGGGTTGTCCGATACATAGCGAGTGGTTGTCGCTACGAGTACATCGCCAAACGATTTGTTGAGATAAGTAGAGCTCGAAAGATTTTGGAACAGAAGGCTGGAATAGCGATCCAGGTAACTCGGCCATCCCAGAAATGAAGAACCTAGGAATACAATTGCTCCCCGATCGGCTGTATTGACCCAGTTAGTACCAACCGTCTGAATGTTATCATTCGAAAAGATGTTCCCTGCTTCGCAGCCATTCACAAACATAATCGGGTATTTACCCTTGTTGTTGAAATTGCTGTTCGTCGCCAGTCCAATGTCAATGTCCGTATAGCCGGGACCGGAGTGACCGAAAAACGTAATCATACTTAGCCCTGCGTTTACATCTTTCGAAACGTCGAAAAACTCTACGTTGGCCGTCGTTTGTTTGGAAATAATCTTGGCATTTCCGCCGAGCGGTGCGTTTTTAACGATGTTGGAATAGCCGTTGGCGTAGTTTTTAAACGTAGGAATTTCGTAGTTGAAATCACGACCGCCACTCAGGTTCAGGAATCTCTTACGCCACAAGGCTGCAGGTTGGCTTTCGTATTCTTTTACTTTATTCAAATAAGCATATACTTCGTCTGAAGTGATCGTATTCAGTCGGCCTACGGAAAGAGCGGGAACATTGGCAGCCTTGCCGTTGAGCCCCATCACCAGCAGCCAATCGGAGCCAGGCCAGCCACCCGTAGGAATCTGATTAACCTCGTTCATGGCTTCGCTGGTGGTAAGATTACCAGTCCGGAAGTACTGAGGTGCAATGGCCCGTCCAATCAGGAACAGATGTCTGGAACCACCTTTTGCCATATAGTCAGCAAACCGCCGGATGGCCAGAGGGCTATTTTCTCCGTAGTTAAACTGATTGGAAATCAAATCCATATCCACTACTAAAGGTTTATAGCTACCGCCCTGGCTGGAAGCCCGGTAGGCACTATAGGCATCAGCCCCCTGTTGCAGGGATTTATAAGTCAGAATCAGGTAATTGTAATCGCTGGCGTTAATGGAACGGAACGAAACGCGTTCAATTCTAGCCACAGAACCAGCCGTGCGACTTACCCAAAGATTCCGGGTGCTTTGTGCGTTTCCGACGACTGCGTCCAGTGTACCATTCGTTAGGGTTGCCGTAATTTTTTGCACGGCATTCAGATCCGTAATATCATAAACCTGGTCATTGGAAGTGGCATTCGAAAAGCGAAGAAGCGAAGTACCTGAGCTATTCGTGCGGGTATTGATAGCTTTGCCACTAATACCCGACAAGTCGAGTGTTTGGGCATAACTAAGCTTGAAATAAACGACTGCATTCGAGCCTTGCTTGGAAGTAATCGTAGCAGTGCCTTCGTTGGTGTTGAAGTTACTCCAGTCCAGGGATTTGTTTACTTTAACCGTCTGAAGATCCGAAAAGGCTGTATTGGTTACGGACGAGTTTCCTACGGTAAAGTCAATGCTGTGGGCTCCCCGGCCTACGCCATAGAACGAAGTTTCCAGGCTGGGAGCCGGACCCTGCCGGTATGCGTTAATCAGCGGAAGCGTGTAGTTACGGCTACTGCCGGCATAAATCCGCTCATCCATATATCCTTTACCAGGACCAAATTCACTCACCGAAATACCCTGCTGGTAATCCTGTAAGTTATTAACGGCGTCGTAAGAAGCACCTACGTGAAAGGCTTTGTTGTAAGCAATGACGGTTTCTGCCAGGTGATAGCTTTCAGCGGTAAGCCCATTCGAAGAAAGCGTAGATACCGCTACACGTTTTCCTTTGGTACTTTGACTGACGGTCAGAAAATAATAGGAGTTATCCGTAAATAAACTCACGTAGGGGTTAGTGTGTGATTCCTTAGGTACGTACAGTTCAGCATCACGGGAGCCGTCGTTCCCTACGCCAAAAAACTCAATGTAGTCGCTACCGTCAAATTTCCCATCACCCTCGCCGACAACAGAGATAGCCTGTTCAACGCCTCGTCTGAACAATTGAATCTGTTGAGGGTTGGCTTGTAGATCAAAACCGGCGGATTGTAGCTCAGCGTAGGTAATACGGTAAATTCCTTTCTGTGTAACAGGAATTTTAAAATACATCTGCTGATAATTAATCCATTCGTTGCCAAACTGTTGGGAAAAGGACTCTCTCGCCCAGCCTAGTAGAAGAAGAGGGAGTAAAAAGTAAAGTTTTTTCATACAACTTTAAAAAAAGGAAACACTTAACGAAGGGTGGAAATTATGGATTCGGATTACAGCGTTTAAGCGGTCAAAAAATACCTTAGTAGCATGGAAATCAATAGGGTTGACATACAAATATGAAAGCAAAGGATTCAATTACAAAGTCATTTACCTACTTTTTTGCGTGGCTTAACATAAGTTTAAAAAATATGAAAAGTTAAAAGATATCAGGTTAGTGTTTAAATTATTAAAGATTAACTGCGGTTTAAGCCATAACCGTTACTAACAAATGGCTTAAATCACAGCACCAAGTTGAGTATAAAATGAGAGTACTTGTACTTTGAAAATAAAAGCGGATGCAAAAATGAAACACCTGGGGTAACGGTAATGAATATAGGCTAAAACTAAATGAAAAGAATTTAAAATAGTAAATAATAAGGTGTTTGGTAATATCTAGGTGTTATTCGGTAGTAAGATAGGTATTTTTGGATAATGTAAAGTATAGGTAGTATAGATAAACGTATTTACTAGGAAATACCATGGTCTGGTTGAGTATAGGGCCTGAACTCTAAATTTACAAAACCACAGAGACGAGCGAAATCATCATTCGCCCGATATAGAAAATCCTGGGGCAATCGGAACCTAACTTGCCCTCCTACGTTTTTCATCGTATCTTCAAGTTTGATTTTGTTGTAGGATAGAGAGCCCCGTTACTATGCATTTTTCCCATCTTCACTGCCATACCAAATTTTCCCTGCTCGATGGTGCCGCTGACATTGGCGACATGTTCAAGAAAGCCAAGGCGGACGGACATTCGGCAGTAGCCATTACCGACCACGGTAATATGTTCGGCGTGTTCAAATTCGTGGCCGAAGCCGGGAAGCACGGGGTGAAACCCATCGTAGGCTGTGAGTTTTACGTGGTACAGGACCGTCACGAGCGAAAGTTTACCAAGGAAAAGAAAGACGTTCGGTACCACCAGCTGATGCTGGCCAAAAATGAAGTTGGCTACCGAAATCTGGTCAAACTTTGTTCGCTGGGCTTCATCGAAGGGATGTACGGGAAGTACCCCCGGATTGATAAAACCCTGATTGAACAGTACCACGAAGGCCTCATCGCTACGACC
The DNA here is from genome assembly GCF_002261125.1 of Siphonobacter sp. BAB-5385. Taxonomy (NCBI): domain Bacteria; kingdom Pseudomonadati; phylum Bacteroidota; class Cytophagia; order Cytophagales; family Cytophagaceae; genus Siphonobacter; species Siphonobacter sp. BAB-5385. The sequence continues at coordinate 16,329 of NZ_NMPS01000019.1, forward strand.
TGCTGTATCGGGGCTAGCGTACCGAAAGCCATTCTGCGGAAGGGCGAAGAGGAAGGCGAAAAGGAGTTTCTGTGGTGGCTGAATATCTTCGGCGAAGACTTTTACGTCGAACTACAGGATCACGAAATCCCCGATCAGAAGCGGGTCAATGAGGTACTGCTCAAGTTTGCCCGCAAACATAACGTAAAGGTGATTGTCTCCAACGATAGTCACTACGTGGATCAGCAGGATGCCAACGCCCACGACATTTTGCTGTGCGTCAACACCGGTGAAAAGCAGAGTACGCCCTCGGCCAAGGACTTCTCGGATGACGAGGCCATGCCCCGCGGCTCGCGGTTTGCCTTTTACAACGATCAGTTTTATTTCAAGACGAAGAACGAAATGTTGCAGGTCTGGGGACACATCCCCGAAGGCCTGGATAATACGCAGGAGATTGTCGACAAGTGTTTCGATCCGAAGCTGAAGAAAGACATTCTACTGCCCAACTTCCCCATTCCCAGCGAATTCAAGGTACACGCCGATGATACCCTGAACCAGTGGGAATACCTGCGTCACCTGACGTTTGAAGGAGCCCGTCAACGCTACGAAACCATCTCGCCCGAAGCCGAGGAACGCCTCAACTTCGAGCTGCATACCATTAAAACGATGGGTTTCGCCGGGTACTTCCTCATTGTAATGGACTTCATCAAGGCGGGTCGCGACATTGGCGTATTTGTCGGGCCGGGCCGGGGCTCGGCGGCGGGTTCGGCGGTGGCGTACTGTATTGGCATTACGAACATTGACCCGATCAAGTACAACCTACTGTTCGAGCGTTTCCTGAACCCTGACCGGAAATCCATGCCCGATATTGATACGGACTTTGACGATGCCGGTCGCCAGAAAGTGATTGATTACGTCGTTGATAAATACGGTCGGAATCAGGTAGCCCAGATTGTGAGCTACACGGGGATGAAAGCCAAATCGGCGATCAAAGACGTAGGCCGCGTACTGGATTTGCCGCTGGATGAGACGAATATTCTGACCAAACTGATTCCGGAAAAACCCCTGGACCTGAACCTGCAGCGGGTTCTGCTGGCTCCCATCGACGGACCCGGCGGCGTGAAGGATAAAGAAGGCTGGGGCGGCGAGGAGATTCAGAATATCCAGAAATTGCGGGATACGATGAAATCCAATACCGTCGCCGGGAAGGTGCTAACCGAAGCCCTGAAACTGGAAGGTTCCGTTCGGGGTACGGGGATCCACGCGGCGGGGATCATCATTGCTCCGATGGATTTGACGGAGATTATTCCCGTGTGTACCTCGAAAGATTCGGACTGGTTTATTACCCAGTTTGAAGGGAAAGTGATTGAGGATGCCGGGGTAATCAAGATGGACTTTCTGGGCTTGTCCACGCTGACGATCCTGAAAAACGCACTGGCTCTAATCCGGCAAAACCACGGTGTGGAAATTGACCTGGACAGCCTGCCGCTCGACGATGCGAAGACCTACGAGCTGTTCCAACGCGGTGAAACCTACGCAATCTTCCAGTACGAAAGTGCCGGGATGCAGAAGTACATGAAGGAACTGAAACCGACGCGGTTTGAGGACCTTATTGCCATGAACGCCCTGTACCGACCCGGTCCGATTCAGTACATTCCTGAATTTATTGATCGGAAACACGGACGTAAACCCGTTGTCTATGACCTTCCCGAAATGGAAGAATACCTGGCCGATACCTACGGAATCACAGTGTACCAGGAGCAGGTGATGTTGCTGTCGCAGAAACTGGCGGGATTCTCCAAAGGGGACGCCGACGTACTGCGGAAGGCCATGGGTAAGAAAGACCGGGCGACGCTGGATAAGATGAAGGGCAAATTCATGGAAGGAGCCGTCGCCAAAGGTCTGGACGCCAAGAAACTCGAAAAGGTCTGGACCGACTGGGAAGCCTTCGCTCAGTACGCCTTCAACAAGTCGCACTCGACCTGTTACGCGTTCGTGGCCTACCAGACGGCCTACCTGAAGGCCCACTACCCGGAAGAGTACATGGCGGCCAACTTAACCAACGAGCTGGGCGATATCAAGAAGATTACGCTCTTCATGGAGGAAACCCGCCGGATGGGGCTCGACGTATTAGGTCCTGACGTGAACGAATCCATCAAGGAATTCAACGTCAATAAGAAAAAACAGATTCGGTTTGGTCTGGGTGGTATTAAAGGTACGGGCGATGCGGCCGTAGATAGCATCATTCAGGAACGAAACGCCAATGGTCCCTACCAGGATATTTTTGATTTCGTCACCCGAATCAACCTGCGTACGGTGAACAAGAAAACGCTGGAATCGCTGGCCTATGCCGGAGCCTTCGACGGCTTTGGCATCAACCGGGCGGCGTTTTTTGCCGATACGGGAACGGGTACGTTTATTGAAACACTGATTCGGTACGCCAACAAGCACCACGAAGAAAAAGCCGCCGCTCAGGTATCACTGTTCGGAGCGATGAGTGGGGGCGGCGGGGCCAACATGATGGCTCCCCGCGTACCGTCGACGGAGCCCTGGGCCCGGATGATCGAACTCAACCAGGAACGCGATGTAATTGGCGTATACATTTCCGGTCACCCGCTGGATGAGTTCCGGATTGAGCTGGATAACTTCTGCGATATTACACTCGACCGTTTTCGCGATTCGGAAGAGGAAAAGAACTGGTACAACCGCGATGTCCGTATTGCCGGAATCGTGACCAAGTATCAGGAGCGATACGCCAAGAATGGCAATCCCTTCTGTCTGTTTACGATTGAAGATTACGCCGGAAGCATGGAGCTGGCTCTGTTTGGCGACGATTACGTCAAAATGGGTCAGTACGTAGCCCAGGATCGTTTCCTATACATTCGGGGAAAACTACAGCCCAGCTGGCGAAACCAGGGCCAGTACGAATTCAAGGCGACCCAGATTCAGCTCCTGCCCGAAGTACGGGAGAAGATGTGTAAGCAGTTGAGTCTGGAGATCAATTTGCAGGAAGTAAGCGGCGAATTGGTGGCCAGTCTGAGCGAGTTGTTCAAACAAAATCCGGGCACCTGTAACTTATTCGTGAAACTCAAAGACTCGGAAAGTCCGGTAGAAGTAACGTTACAGAGCAGTATAAACAAAATCAGCGTATCGAATGAATTAATTAAAGGGTTGATACAGTTGGTGGGGAAGGATAGTTTTCGGTTGAATTAATAGAGGTAGTATAGATTAAATAAAGTCCCGTATGCAGTGGTGTGTGCGGGACTTTTGGTTTGATGTGGAAGTTTGTGTAAGTTAGTCTGTATTTCTCATAGACTCTTAGACGAGTGGTAACGGCCCGTTTTGTGTAAAAAATCTCCGCTTTGCACAAAAAACCAAAAGAACCATTTTTTTCCAACGCACTGATAAGGTTACGAAATTAAAACTTATCTTAACCGACTTGAAAAAATATAAATTGAAAATGGAATTAAAAGAATTGAAACCAAGAAAGGTACTGAACAAAGCCTTTTTAAAAGTAAAGCCGAACAGGACTGAAATTGAAGGTTTCAAGACCCATCTCATTACTTTACTCGACAGGACAAATGACACCGAAAGCGAAGAGTTTCATAAAAATTTAGTTTCAGACTTTCTTAAAGACACGTATTACAAACAAAACCATTTTATAAATACCAAAGGTCGAAATGACCTTGTCATTCACAACGGACAAAATTCAAACTCGACAGTTGGTGTAATCATTGAAGCGAAAAAGCCGACTAACAAAACCGAAATGATTACCACCAAAAAACTGAATGCAAAAGCATTTCAGGAATTGGTTTTGTATTACTTACGAGAGAGAATTACTCACAAAAACCTTGAAATAAAACATTTGGTGGCGACCAACATCAATGAATGGTTCGTTTTTGACGCTACCCTATTCGATAGACTTTTTGCTCAAAACAAAAACCTTGTAAAGCAATTTAACGACTTTGAAGGCGGACGTTTGGCTGACACCAAAACTAATTTTTTCTACAAACAAATTGCCGAGCCGTTTATTGACAGCATCACTTCTGAAATTGAATTTACTTACTTCAATATTCAGGACTTTCAGAAACCGTTACGAAATACCGACAAAGCAGACGACAATTCGTTGATTGCTTTATTCAAACTGTTATCGCCTGAGCATCTTTTAAAACTTCCTTTCACCAACGACAGCAACAGCCTTGACAAACGCTTTTACAGCGAGTTGTTGCACATTATCGGCTTGACCGAAACAAAAGAAGGAAGCAAAAAACTGATTGAACGGAACAAAGCAGGAGAACGCTACACGGGAACAATCCTTGAAGATGCAATCATTCAGCTTGACAGCTTAGATAAACTTAGCCGATTGGAAAAGCCAAGCCATTTCGGTAACACACAGCAGGAACGACTTTTTAGTGTTGCCCTTGAACTTTCGATTACTTGGATAAACCGTATTTTGTTTTTGAAGTTGTTGGAAGCTCAACTCATTACCTATCATAAAGGCGACAAGTCGTATTCGTTTCTCAATCTTGACAAAATCAAGAATTATGACGACCTGAACAGCTTGTTTTTTCAGGTGTTGGCTCGCAAGTATGACGAACGAAACGAAGATGTAAAAAAGATTTTTGAGAAAGTTCCTTATCTTAATTCTTCGCTTTTCGAGCCGACCGATATTGAGCAGGTTACTTTGTTTATAAGCAACCTGAAAGACGATAAAACTATTCCAGTCATTTCTTCCACCGTTCTCAAAGACCAGCAAGGCAAAAAAAGAACAGGAAATTTAAGCACACTCGAATATCTGTTTGAATTTTTGAACGCTTACGATTTCAGTAGTGAAGGTTCGGAAGAAATTCAGGAAGACAACAAAACGCTTATCAATGCTTCCGTCCTCGGATTAATTTTCGAGAAAATAAACGGCTACAAAGACGGTTCGTTTTTCACTCCGGGTTTCATCACAATGTATATGTGCCGTGAAACCATTCGTAAAGCGGTTGTGCAAAAATTCAACGAAACCAAAAAATGGAACTGCACAAGCCTAGAAGAACTTTACGACAAAATTGAAGACCGAAAAGATGCCAATAAAATTGTAAACAGCATCAAGATTTGCGACCCTGCCGTTGGTTCAGGACACTTTTTAGTTTCGGCTCTCAATGAAATGATTGCCGTTAAAAACGACTTGAAAATCCTGCAAGACCGTGAAGGCAAACGCTTGAAAGAATATCAGGTGGAAGTGGTGAATGATGAACTGATTGTAACAGACGAAGAAGGAGAACTTTTTGAATACAACCCAAGCAACAAGGAAAGCCAGCGAATACAAGAAACGCTTTTCCACGAAAAGCAAACCATTATTGAAAACTGCCTTTTCGGTGTGGACATCAATTCCAACTCAGTAAAAATTTGCCGTTTGCGTTTGTGGATTGAGCTTTTAAAAAATGCTTATTACAAAAACAGCACAGAACTTGAAACGCTACCGAACATTGACATCAACATAAAATGCGGAAACTCTTTGGTGAGCCGTTTTGCTATTGATGCAGACCTGAAACAAGCCTTGAAAAAAAGTAAGTGGACAATTGACAGCTACCGAATAGCCGTTGACACTTACCGAAACGCTGAAAGCAAGGAACAAAAGAGAGAAATGGAACGGCTAATTGTCGACATTAAATCGGATTTCAAAAGTGAAATTTCGTTGAACGACCCGAAAGTTAAGAAGCTACGCAAACTTTCAGGCGACTTATATCAAATGACCAATCAAGGGCAACTTTTTGAAATGAGCAAAAAGGAAAAAGCCGATTGGAACAAGAAAGTAACGCAACTGACAGAAGAAACTAAAAAACTTGAAACCGAAATAGAAGAAATAAAAGCCAACAAGATTTTTGAAAACGCTTTTGAATGGCGTTTTGAATTTCCCGAAGTGCTGAATGATGATGGCGATTTTGTAGGTTTTGATGTAGTGATTGGAAATCCGCCTTATGTTTATAGAAATGCAGACATTGAAAATTTAAAAGAGTATTACAATGCTAATTACTACAATACTTCAGGCAACTATGATTTGTATAAGTTCTTCATTGAACAATCTGTAAGAATTTCAAAAAATAATGGTTTCAATTCCTTAATTACTAATTCATCTTTTCTTCTACAAACATCTTTCGACAAAACGAGAAAGTTTCTTTTAGAAAATTCAACACTTAAAATCATTGTTCCTCTCGGTGGCTCTATTTTTGAAGAAGCAACGGTTGACTCTGCAATTTATATTCTGCAAAAGAGTAATTACCATGGCGACAAAACCTTTGTTATAAATCCAGAAAAACCAATTGAAATTACAATTACACCCGCCTATGTCGTTAAGCAAGACAGGTTTTTAAAAAATGAGTTCTTAGTATTCGACTATTTATTAAATGACGAAGAATACAACATCGTAAATAGGCTACTTTCAAAATTTCCTAAAATTGAAACAGGTTATGATTTTGGAGTTGGAATAAATACGGGTTATATAAAAGATGAGTTGACCGCAGAAACAAAGCTCGACAAAAGATACCATCCAATGGTTCCAGGAACAGGAATATCTAAGTATGGAGCTATAAAAACAGAAGGTTTCATAATGTATGACAAAGAGTTTGTTAAAAGCAAAGGAAAACTTGGAAGAACATTACCTTATGAAAAGTTTTTCACTGAACCCAAAATTCTTATAGTGAGAACCAGGAATATCACACTTAAAGAGAGAATTATTGCATCGATTGACTATGATAAAAAATACAATCTAAATCGCATTTCAAATATAATTTCAAAAGACAACAATTCACTTGAAGGACTTTTGGGTGTTCTAAATTCAAAGCTATTTAATTGGCTTTATTCAAAGAGATATTTTGATTATGAAATCAAACCAATTTATTTAAGAAACTCTCCACTTTGTAACACTAATGACAAGGAACTTAACAGACTTGTCAATGAAATAATTGAGTTAAGAAATTCGGACGAAAAGGCTAACATTTCAAAACAAATTAAATCAATAGACAACTGTGTTTATCAGCTTTACGAACTGACCGAAGAAGAAATAAAAATAATTGAGAAAAACTAAATCCCAATTGTTCCAAGTGTTAAGCTCGCAGAGCGTTACTTGGAACAATTGATTATAGGCAGTTTGCAAAGCCCAGACTGTTCCAAGTGTTCTCAACTGTTCCAAGTGTTAAGCTCGCAGAGCCTCACTCTCGCCGTTGTTGGTGTTTAGCGTAGCGTAACCAAAACCTCACATGATAATGCGGTTTTCTAATCCGTGCATAAATAGAACCTGTCGATACAGTAATACTAAGTAAATATTTCGTTCAAGACTCTTTGTACAACCGAAGTGTAATAAAGTTGTTGGTGACGCTACGCTAAACACCAACAA
>NZ_NMPS01000190.1:0-86614 GCF_002261125.1 Siphonobacter sp. BAB-5385
CGTCTTAATCGTACCTAGTTGGAATTGAAATATCGAAAAGGCCTCATCATCACAACTCCAGCATCGGTCTTAATCGTACCTAGTTGGAATTGAAATTAATAAAGGGCGGGAATAGTAGCCCCAACGTTAGTCGTCTTAATCGTACCTAATCAGAATTACACCCCAGTCCCATCCAAAACTATTCTTAACTAACAAGTCCAAGTGATCTAACACTTGGACTTGTCGTGAACATGCTCTTACAACCGTCCGGTTTTGCGTACCATCCGGGCGATGGACTCTTCATCATTAAGCGTAGTAACGTCCGCGAGCGGTACCCAGCGAATGTCTTTCGATTCCTGATTGATGACGATTGGCTGCGTCGCATCGGCTTCAAACAGAAAGCGTACGTCATAATGCAAATGCTCCGGTTCCTGGCCGCGGGCGGGGATGGTGTGAATGTCTACATCAAAGATGGCCTCACTGACCGGTTTTACTACGACCCCCGTTTCCTCCCAGGCTTCCCGCTGAGCCACTTCCTGTACGTCCGGATTCCCATCGCAGTGCCCACCGGGCTGAAACCAGCGATCGAGTTTGCGATGGTGCATCAGTAAAACCAACGTACGGGTTTTGTCTAAAACCCAGGCCGATCCCGTCACGTGACCTACGAGCAAGGTTCGCTCGAAACAGTCTTCGTGTTGCCGGACAAAAGCCGTCAATTCCGTTTTCATCCCTTGTTCTTCCGCCGTATCGGCTTCGTAACCATTTAGTAACTGTAGTAATTTTTGTCGATTCATAAGCTGAGGAGAATCTTGGAAACCCCGGGCAAATATGCCTACTTTGTTCCCGATTATCCATTGTTTTTTGCATCACACACATGAAATCATCTCTTTTTGCAGCCTTGTCTCTGGGCTTACTCGTTGGCTTTCAGAGCTATGCCCAGCGTACGCCTTCGCCTAGTCCAGCCGCTAGCCTCAGCCAAACGGTTGGTATCACGGATTTCCAGGTAAACTATTCACGTCCAGGTCTGAAAGGCCGTGCTGCCTTCGGAGCCGCTGCTGATGCCCAAACCGTTCGCCCTTATGGACAAGTCTGGCGTACGGGAGCCAATGCCGCTACCACGATTAAGCTGAGTACGGACGCTAGCGTTGAAGGACAGAACTTACCGGCGGGTACGTACTCTCTGTTTAGTATCCCAGCAGCATCGGGTAACTGGACGGTTATTTTCAACAAAGACGTCAACGCTACGGAACAAAGCTACAAACCCGAAGATGACGCTTTACGCGTAAACGTAGCTCCGCAAAATCATGGCAAACTGGAATCGTTCACGATCTGGTTTTCGGATCTGACGGACAGTACAGCCCATTTCAACTTCGGCTGGGATCAAACGATGGTCGCTACGAAAGTAGCCGTGAAGACATCGGCTTTGGTAGAAGCAGGCGTAGCTAAATCGCTGGCTGAGAAACCCGAAGATCCAGCCGTAAACCAACGGGCAGCGAACTATTACCTGGGTCAGGGCAAAGATTTGCAGAAAGGTCTGACGCTGATCGATAAAGCCTTGGCAGCGGGTGAAAACTACCAGAAGCTCTGGACGAAGGCTCAATTGCTCATGAAGCTTTCCAACTTCAAAGAGGCCCTACCCGTAGCTCAGAAAGCTTTGGCTCTGGGTAACGCCAACCCGGACAATGCCTTCAACGTATTCTTCAAAGGCCAGATCGAAAATGGGTTGAAAGACATTCAGGCGAAACTACCCTCGGTAGATGAGCTGAAGAAGAAAGTCTCTGGCAAGAAGAAAAAAGCTTAATCGCTACGTTTAGTTGTTGGTGGTTAGTTACTTGTTGTTACCTAACAAAAGATCCCGGATGGAAACATCCGGGATCTTTTATTTATGAAAAAAGTAGTACGCTCGGTTTCTATTGATTCTCCTCAGACCATTGATTGAAAACTCCAAACGCACTAAGGTTGTGCGTTTTTAAGGGAGTCCTTGGCCGCTTTCGCTGCTTTCTTCTCTTCCCGACGGAAGTAACCCCGCAATAGGAAATTGTGCTTGAGAGCTTCCATATTCTGGTCGAGCTTCTGACTACTACTTTCCAGGTTTTTCAAAAGCGATTTTACATCATTTGACGTGTTTTTATCATTCAGCAACAGTCCCAGCGTATTATCCGTGCTTTTCAACTGGTTACTGGCGGATACCACATTGTTGGTCGCTACCGATGCCCGATCCGCAATTTCTTTGGCGGACGAAGTCGCCTGCTGTAACTGACGCACGGACGTTTTGATGTTGGCGTACACGCTCGTATCCGTTACCAGTTCATGGGCCAGACTACCTTTGGTATTGAGTTTCGCAGCGTAGTTGGAAAGGGAGCCCGACATGCGGTTCGCATTAGCCGAAGCCCGTTCCAGGTTATTAATGGTTGAACGGAATTGCTCGGCCAGTAACGAATCCGTCAGTACGGCTCCAACCGTACCTTTCCCACGAGCAATTTTTGATACCAGTCCTTTAAAGTCGGTTGTGATTTTAAGCAGGTTTTTGTTGTTTTCCTGCAAGGTTTCCATGATCTGATCGGTACCCAGCACGGTTTTCGCCTGGATAATGTCGCCGTCGTCTACCATGGCCAGCTGCGGAGAGCCGCCTTCAATCACTACAATTTTATTACCAATGAAGCCCTCGGAGCTGATGGCCGCCCGGGCATCCTTGTGAATATACTGCTGGGCTTCTTTTTCAATGTTCATGGTCACCTCTACCTGCGATTTCCCGTAGAAGTGTACCTGTTTGACCGTCCCGACTTTCACCCCGGAAAACCAGACATTGTTACCCGTTTTCAAGCCTCCAACGTCGTCAAAAACGGCGGATACTTCAATACTTTTAATGAAGCGTTTTTGCTGTCCGCCCAAAAACAGTACACCTACCACAAATATGACGACGCCCAGGAATACAAAAATTCCTACCTGAACCGATCGTTTGTTTTCTCCTGTGCTCATTAGTCAATAAAATTATATTCATAAAACTGTTTCACCCGTTCTTCATCCGAGGCAAATACTTCTTCAAACGTACCCTGACGCTGAAACTGACCGTCTAGTAACATGGCAATACGGTCACCCGTAGTTTTCGCACAGGTCAGATCATGGGTAATAATGATGGAAGTCGTGTTGTGCTGAGCCTGAACCTGATTAATCAAATTGTTGATTTCTGCGGAAGTAATCGGATCCAAACCCGCCGTGGGTTCATCGTATAGCATGATTTCGGGTTTCAGAATCAGGGTACGGGCGATACCGATCCGTTTCCGCTGACCACCCGAAAGCTGGGAAGGCATCTGATGAATCGTCTGCGACAGGCCTACGTCTTCCAGAGCTTCTTCGATGGCCGCATTGATTTCCTTTCTACTCAGGTTACGTACGTTGCGAATCAAAGGAAATTCCAGATTCTCATAGACGGTCATACTATCGTAGAGAGCACTGTTCTGAAACGAAAAGCCAATCTTCAGGCGTAAAGCGTCCAGTTCCTTGGAATTGAGCGTCCCTACTTCTTCGCCCAGTACTTTCACCGACCCTTCGTCGGCTTTCAGTAACCCGGAAATGATTTTAATCAAAACTGACTTACCCGTACCGGACCGACCCAGTACAACCAGGTTCTCCCCCTTAAATATGTCCAGATCAACCCCTCGCAGTACCGTCAGGCTACCGAATGACTTTTTCAGTCCGCGAATGTCGATGACTTTATTACTCGTATCTATTTTTGCCTGTTTCTTCATAAGATCATCCGGGGAGTAGTGCCATGACAATTTGCAGCGAAAGCAGCTCTTCAATGAAAATCAGAAACATGGAAAGTACTACCGACGTATTGGCCGCCTTTCCAACCCCTTCCGTTCCTTTGGAAGAATGGTAGCCCTTGTAACAGCCTACCGTTCCAATCGTGAATCCAAAAACGAACGATTTGGTAATCGAGGCAAAAACATCCGTAAACGTAATGGTATTAAACACCTGCGTAAAGTAGGTCTGAAAACTGGTGGCTTCGTGCTGGTGAATGTTGATGAAACCGCCGAGCAAAGCCAGAATCGTTGTATAGACCGTAAGAATCGGAATCATCGTTGTGGTGGCAATGACCCGGCTAACGACCAGAAACTTGAACGGATTCGTAGCAGAAACTTCCATCGCGTCAATTTGTTCGGTTACGTTCATGGAACCTAGCTCAGCCCCAATGTTCGACCCGACTTTTCCAGCCGCAATCAGCGACGTAACGAGCGGAGCCAGAGCCCGCACAATAGCAATGGCAATCAGCGAAGGTAGCCAGGAGACGGCCCCGAATTCAGAAAGTGACGGACGCGACTGGTTCACAAAAACGATACCCGTAATAAAACCAGTCAAAGAAATGAGGGGAAGTGACTTCACGCCTACCTCGAAACATTGCTTAACGATTTCCTTGAATTCGTAAGGAGGCAGAAACGCTTCCTTAAAAATTCGAATAACAAACAGAAAGACGTCATGCAAATCCAAGAAAAAGCGATTGATCCGGCTTAGGCGTTTACTGCCATCTTGGGTATCAGTTTTATTCATTCGATAGGATGGTCTATAAAAGCAGATCTGACTACTCAGAACGTACTCTGGAGGATTTTCACGGCGACTAAAGGTTGTCAGATGGTTTGATAAAAAATCATACCTCATCTGCTCATTGAGGCTGCGAAGATACAACGAGCCCTTTATGGCAGTACTATGGCCCGTCGAAATTACGGGGTTGCTGGTCTATTTTATAAACCAGCGTACTCGAATTCAGATCTTTGGAACACAAGAAAAAGACCAGCCTTTTTGAAAGCTGGTCTTTACTTAATCATACTAAGAATATTAGAAAGCTCCGTACGCCCGTTCGTTGCCCTTGCCAATCATGTAATTGACAAAAGCCCGGTTTACCACTTTATTTCCGCCCGGCGTTGGATAGTTTCCGGTAAAATACCAGTCGCCCGTATGGTTCGGACATGCTTTGTGCAGGTCATCCACGGTCTGGTAAATAATGGAAACTTCCGCCTGACAATTTTTCGGCGTTACGATTTCAGCAATTTTCTTGGAAATCTGTTCGTCCGTAAAGGGTTCGTAGAGGGCTTTCACGTAGTTCTCCTGCGTGGCGTAACCATTCTCCAACGCGTCTTTACAACGGGCCAGTGTTTCTTCGAGCAGCTCTTCGCGGTTTTCTTCTTCCAGTAATTTCAGTACCGCCCGGAACGCTACGAAATCCTTCATCTTCGACATATCAATGCCGTAGCAGTCGGGGTAACGAATTTGCGGAGCAGAGCTGACAATCACAATTTTCTTGGGTTCCAGCCGATCGAGCATCCGCAGAATGGAACGCTCTAACGTCGTACCCCGTACGATGGAATCATCAATCAGTACAATCGTATCTTCTTTCTTCTTGATTACTTCGAAAGTCGTCTCGTACACGTTCGACACCATTTCATCCCGGTGGGTATCGTTGGTAATGAACGTACGCAGTTTTACGTCTTTTGAAATGATCTTCTCCGTACGCGGACGGAAGGAAAGCAGACGATCCAGATCTTCCTCGAACAGAACGCCTTCGCGGATGTGTTTCTTCCGTTCCTTCACCAGATGTTCATCCAGCCCTTCAACTAAACCGAAAAAGGCCGTTTCTGCCGTATTGGGAATATAACTAAAGACCGTATTGGCCAGATCGTTATCAATTTCCTTCAGAATCTGGGGCAGCACCAGCTTACCCAGATTCTTCCGTTCCCGGTAAATGTCCGGATCGGAAGCCCGTGAGAAATAGATGCGTTCGAAGGAGCAGGATTTTTTCTCCAGCGGATCGCGGAACTGTTCTTCGCGATACTCGCCGTTTGTATCGATGATCAGAGCGTTGCCCGGTCCGATTTCCGCAATTTCGTCATAATCACAATTGAACGACATTTTAATCGCGGGCTTTTCAGAAGCCACGACAATCACTTCGTCATCCGCATAATAGTACGCCGGACGAATCCCTGCCGGGTCACGAGCTACGAATGCCGCTCCTGAACCCAACATGCCACACATCGTATAGCCCCCGTCAAAATCACGGCAGGACCGCTGTAACATGCGGGCTACGTCAATGTTTTCTTCAATCAGGGAAGTCAGTTGCTGATTATCTTCGGGAAACAGAGGTTTAAAACGGTCAAATTGACGCTGTACTTCCTCATCCAGGAAGTGGCCAATTTTTTCCATCACCGTTACTGTATCCACCTTATCTTTGGGATGTTGACCCAGGGAGACCAACTTATCGAACAACTCATCGACGTTGGTCATATTGAAGTTACCGGCTACGACCAGATTCCGACTCCGCCAGTTGTTCTGACGCAGAAACGGGTGGCAGTTTTCGATTTCATTCTTACCGTGCGTACCGTACCGCAGGTGCCCCATCCAGACCTCGCCCGTAAAGCCGTAATTTTCCTGTAACCATTCGGCGTTCAGGTACTTTTTCGAGTCTTCCTTCTCGGCCTTGCGATACTTTTTATTGATTTTCTCGAAGATGTCTTCGATGGGCTTGGCCTCCACGGAGCGGTACCGACTGATGAAGCGATACCCGGGAGCTACATTGAGTTTGATGTTCGCTATGCCTGCCCCATCCTGTCCCCGGTTTGCCTGCTTGTTCATGAGCAGGGCCATCTTGTTTACGGCATATAAGGGCGTGCCGTACTTGTCGATGTAATACTGGAGCGGTTTGCGGAGGCGGAGAAGAGCGATCCCGCACTCGTGTTTGATTTCGTCGGACATTTAGGATGTCGTTTTGACTGCTCGCTTAATGAAGTAAATTTCCTTGAATCGAAATTACAACTTTAAGCCGGGAATGGTTCAACAAAAGTTCACAAAAAATTCACACTCGCATCAACGTCCGAATCGGACTTGGAATTGTTCAATTTCTCTTGTACTTACGTTAACGTACTGGTTTTTGGTTTCTGCGTATGCCTTATCCCCGATGAATTCATCCAAAATAATCGGGCCATCTTCCTAAAAATAGAACCTATCCCCCCGATTTACCAAATATTTACATGGCGTCTATGTATCAGTAACAAATCATTGGATAGCGAGTTCACTCAATCACCTAATAAATAAAAAGTCACATATTGACGTATTGTATATACGTTGACTTCTCCTATCCGCTTCAGTGCCTTCGTATCCCTACCTCCTCAAAATCAGGGCATGTTTTTTTAATGAATTTTTAATACTACAAAACTGGGGTGTGATTAATCCTTTTGAAGGCTTTCTCCACTTGAGTAGTACTGACTGTTCTTTATAAACTGATATCCCATTCGAATTCTGTCCCCAGCCAGGGGGAAATCAAGAGTCGAGTAAAACCCACACTGATGAATCAGAACTACCGGCAAACCATTGCCATTATTGGAGCGGGAGCCAGCGGAACTACCTGCCTGATCCAGCTTGTACTTAAATACGTTGTCAACCGCTGCACTACGCCCCTCCGCCTGTTACTCTTCGAACGCAAACCGGAATTTGGTCCTGGCCTTGCCTATGGTACGGGTCAGGAAGGGCACTTACTCAATACCAAAGCAGGCCTGATGGGAATTGTACCCGGCGAACGTCTGCACTTTGTAGCCTGGATGCATGCCAACAGAGCTGATATTGAGGAAGAGTATCCTGATCTGGAAATTAGTCCGGACTCCTACCCGCCCCGCATGCTTTTTGGTAGTTATGTAAAGGCCATGCTTCAGGAATATACCGATCTGGCAGCGGAGCATGACATTGAAATAGAAAAAGTTCAGGACGAAATCGTTGATGCTCAATTGCTCGACGACGACCGTTTTGAATTGAAGTCAACGCAGGAAGAAACCTTTTTGTGCGATTATGTCATTCTGGCCACGGGTAATCCGGCTCCTTCTGCTTTTCAGGAATTCAAAGATTTAACGCAGTTTCTGATGTCTCCCTGGCCCTCCAAAAAAGTTCTGCAAACCATACGCGACAAAGAGGCTTCCGTCGCCATTATCGGGAGCAGTCTGACAGCCATTGATGCCCTCATTACGCTGGTATCCAATGAGCATCGGGGCAAGATTCGTTTCTTTTCGAAAACCGGGTTACTTCCCCGCGTACAGGCCGCTCAGGAAGTACCCTTCGACCGAAAATACCTGACGCTGCCCATGATTCGGCAGTGTATTCGTGAAAAACGCAGGGCTCTGCGAGTCACGGACCTGATCCGGCTTTTCAAGAAAGAGGTGGAAGAACATCAGCCCCTGAAACCCGAATGGTCGATTGAAAAGCGTACGGCAAAGGATACACTTCCCTTGCTGGAGGAAGATCTTCAGCAGGCGTACGAAGGCAGCAATCTGTACCAGAATATTTTGTACGATATGCGAGATGATATTTATCCCATCTGGCAACTGCTCTCCGCTGATCAGAAACTCCTTTTCTTATCGTGGGTAAAACCCTTTTACGACATCAACCGGCACTCCATTCCCATTAAAAACGGAGAGAAGCTCGCCGCTTTGCTTAAACAGGGTCAGTTAAGTATTACGGGCAGCAGTAAGGATCTGGAATGGGATGGCAAGCGATTCGTGCTACAAATGCAGGATGGATCGACCGAGTACGCGGATTTCGTCATCAATGCGTCTGGCCCGGCGGTTACGGTTGATGAAATGGTTGACCAACCCCTGCTCAAGCAATTGCTGGAAAAGACCTGATCCGTAGCTACGAAGCGGGTGGTATCGTGGTCGATCTGCGTACCATGCAGGTCGTAGCCGATCAGACTGCCGGAAATTTGTACGCCATCGGGCAACCCCTGGCAGGCATCCAGCACGAAGTAAATTCTCTTTGGTTTAATGTGGAACAGGCGGATTTGCTTACGAATCACCTGCTTGAAAAGATCAGCTGATGGAGATACTACAGGAATTATTACGTAAGGTACTGCCGCTGTACGGGTTTATTATCCTGGGCTTTTTTGCCGCCCGCAAATGGGGTCTCCAAAGCAAGTGGATTTCGAAAGTGATGCTGTATGCCCTGATTCCGCTGATCATCATTGAGAATCTGCTGAAAGCAGACCTGGCCGAAACGGCAGTCATTGGAGCCATCGTTTTCATCCTGGCCTGCCTGATGAACCTTCCTGCTCTGCTAACGACCCGCTTTCTGGCGAAGGATCTGAATCCGAACATGCTGAAAAGCAGCTTTTCGTACTACAACATTGGCTGGTTTGGTATACCCGTGGTGATGGCCCTATTCGGAGACGAACAAATGCCGCTGATCATCAGTGCTTACGTAGGGAATGCCCTGTACGGCGACACGGTTTGCTACTATCTGATGTCGCGAACCAAGGATATTCCCGTCAAGGAATCCGTACTGAATGTTTTCAAGATTCCCGCTATTTATGCCTGTGTACTGGCGATTGTCCTGAACGTACTTGAGGTAGAAGTACCCGAAAGTATGGAAGTAGTGGGCGACGTGGTTAGCTGGGTCGTATCGGCTTCCGGCATGCTACTGATTGGCATTACGCTGGAAAAGATCGATTTCAAGGAAATTCCCTACGCCACCTTTGCCAAGATTCTGAGCGTACGCTACATCGCGGGAGCGATCATCCTGGTCGCTCTGGTTTTCCTGGAAAAGGGTTTGATTGGCCGACTGGATGAAGATCAGAGTAAACTCATGCTACTGCTTGCCAGTTTCCCCATTGCGGCTAACCTGGTCGTGTTTGCCACGAATCTGGATACCGAAAAAGAAAACTCAGCTCTGCTGGTTGGCTTGTCTTCCATAGCCTCGCTGGTACTGGTGCCGGCGGTTTGTCTGGTGTTGTTTTAAATAGATGAACTGTCCCGTTCCGTCATATTATATGTATTATCAAAGTATATCCATCTGTCGCCGCCATAGCTCTGTATAGTTGCCTTGTTTTTGCAAAAGTTCATCGTGAGTTCCAATTTCTTGAACTTGTCCTTGTTTTAATACAATAATCTGATCAGCATTTCGGACCGTACTAAGGCGATGAGCAATGACGATGATTGTTTTGCCAGCTTTTTGAAGCATACGTATCACCTGCTGTACGCTTTGTTCAGCAATGGAATCAAGAGCTGAAGTAGCTTCATCCAAGATTAGGATTTCTGGATTTCTATATAAAGCTCGAGCTATGGCCAGACGTTGCCTTTGACCACCGGATAGATTGGCACCTCTTTCCCCTAGTAAGGCATTAAATCCACCTGGAAGTTTTTCAACAAATGATGTGATCTCTAACGCATTACATAAAGTAATAACTCGCTGCAAGTCAGGATTGCACTCGCCTACAGCAATATTTTGAAGAACAGTTCCGGCAAATAAGTCAATTTGTTGCGGTACTACCCCTACAAATGTCCGTAAGCTTTCGGGCTTTAAGTAACGAATATCCTGTTGCCCCAGAAATATGGTTCCTTTTTGCAAAGGATACAGATTTTGTAAGAGGGAGAGTAAGGTTGATTTACCCGAACCACTCTCGCCAACAATAGCCGTTAACTTTCCCCGGGGGATTACTAATGAGAGGTCATTGAAAACCTGAATTCTTGATCCATAGCGAAAAGCTACTTCATGAAATCGGATATCACCCATTAATTCTGGCTGAATGTCTGCTGTTGGATGTTGGTTTTCACGTTCCAAATCCAATATCTCGAAAAGTCGATCAGCCGCAATTAGAGCATCCTGAATAGCTCGATTGGACTGAATCAGCGTTGATATAGGCCCTGTAAAATATCCAATCAGAGCATAAAAGGAAAGTAACTCGCCGGGGGTAAGTTCCCGCTCAATTACATAATAAGAGCCAATCCATAAAATCAGTATCGTAAAAAGACTAGTTATGAAGCCTGAAGCCGTACCGATACCCAAACCACTCAGACCTGAAAGACGAATTATTCTCAAAAGTCCGATAAAACGAGTTTCTGTTTGAGTGTTCATGAAGTTTTCCAAACTAAACCGCTTGATCGTTGCTGCGGACTGAAGTGATTCAACTAACTGCGTTTCCAAACGGGCTGATTCTTCCATTAAAGTTCGGACCTGTTTACGATTCAAGCGGTTAGATAGCCAATATAGAATTCCATACAGAGGTATTAAGAGCAGTAAAAGCAAAGCAAGTTTCCAGTAGTAAGTAAACATTAAGCCGAAAGCGAAGGTAATGGTCAGTACCTGCACCACCAGACTTAGAGCCACCTCATTGATAAATACGCGTATTTTAACCGCATCGTTTACTCTTGAAATGATTTCCCCTACTCGCATGGTATCAAAAAAAGACTGAGGAAGGCGAAGCAGATGCTTGTAATAGCCAAGAATCAACTGAGCATCTATCCGTTGACCCGTATATAGGGCAAATATGCTTTTAGTCACCCCGATAAACGTTTGGAAAAGCAATAGAATGATCATTAGACAGCCAAGCAGATTGAGTAAATTTTTATTCTCTGCTGGTAAAACATGATCCGTAATTTTTTGAATAAAAATAGAAGTAGAAAGACCTAGTAAGGTTTGAATTAATGCCCCAAATAAAGCTTGGATTAATACACTACGATGCGGCTGTAGTAAAGTCCAAAACCTTTTAATAGTAGAAACTCTTTCATTTCCTGACTGAAATTCCTCTGTTGGTAGCAATAGGATTAGTACACCACTCCACTCCTGGTGAAATTCTTTATGCTTTTTGTAGTATAAACGGCCATCCGCAGGATCCATTATCACAATGGATTTAGCGGTAACCTTGTAGATAACTACATAATGATGTAGCCCACTGGCAGTAACTACATGAGCAATACTTGGTTTAGGAATTTTCAATAGGCTATCAGGACTTCCCTTTACGCCTTTAGCCTGAAAACCTATTTTCTGAGCTGCTTCTATTAAGCCAAGTACGTTTGTCCCTTTCTGATCTGTCGAAGCTATCTGACGAATTCGGGCAATAGGTAGAAGTAATTTATAATGAGCTGCAACTGAAGCTAGGCAGGCAGCACCACAATCTGTAATATCATGTTGTTTAATTCGTACTGAACTCTTCATGTCTCTAATTTAAAGAACCGAAGCTACAGCCAAAACTGTTATTTATTTAAAACGATAATAAAGTAATTTAATCGCTAATAGTCTTTATTTTAATCGACTTCTTAAATAATTATACATTAATAAAACCCAAGCGAACCCGATAAAACTAAACTTACTAACTTTATTAACAGGATCATATGAAACGATTATCATAAAAAAAAATAAAATAATGTATAATACAAAAACTCTCACAAAACTATTGAAAAAATTTCCTCTATCCTGTTCGTTATTTTTCATTTTGAGTAAAAGACCCGAACTAGTCATTAGTAATGATATATTCAATAGTCCTACTTTATCGTAGTACAAACTAAATAAACCCAAAATTAGTCCAATAATAAGAAGTATTTTCTCAAATATATAATCAAGGTTTTTCATAAAGTCTCATTAAATTTCTGATTACGTATGTAAATCACAATTTATATTATTTTTATTTAATTAAATATTATATAATGATTTTATAAATAAAAATAACTGCAATTAGTTTAACCAAAATTATTTTCGATTAAACTAATCATATTTAAATGACTCAAAATCTTGAGCCAAATTTGAGTTACAAATTTAATAGGGGTTTTGGTAGTGGTATAAAAGTGTAAAACAGTTTATATTTGTGAATGGTTTATGAAGCAATAGTATGTAAACATTGTGGAAAGGCTGAATCTGTCAAACGCCACGGTGTAACTCCTGGAGGAAAACCTCGATACCGTTGTTATGAATGCGGAAAGACATTTATTAATAAATAGGTTAATCGAGGTCATGAGCGGGATGTTCAAGAAAAGATTATAGAAATGGCATTAAATGGTAGTGGAGTTCGTCAAACAGGTCGAGTACTTGGTATAAGTCCAATGACAGTAGCTAAATATTTGAAAAAAAAGTGATTACATTACTAACTTAAACCCGGACTACTACTCAAAAACTATTGACCATCTGGTTTTGAAAGTAGATGAGATGTGGAGTTATGTTGGCAAAAACTCACAACCTCGTTGGCTTTGGTGGGCAGAAGATGCTTCTACAGGAAAAATTGCCGCTTTTACCTTTGGAAGGCGTACTAACGCAACATTCAAGAAGCTTTTATTATGATTAGAAGAAGCTCAGGGAAAGATAGAACAGTGGATTACAGATGCCTGGTGGACTTACTTTGATTGTCTGGATCAAAATAAAAGAATAATCGATAAGTCACAAATGCAATCAATTGAAAGAAAGCATCTTACTCTTCGATCTAGAATAAAACGTTTGACACGTAAAACCATCGCATTTTCTAAATCTCAGCTCATGCACGATACAGTCATAGGGCTATTCATTAATCGATTTTTCTTTGATTTACACTTTTAGATCATTACCGGGGTTTTTACTATTTCATAATTGTAGTGAAATTTTGATTAACAAGTCAAGTATGTTTAATACATTATATTGATTAAGTTCATAGAATCTCATTAAACTCAGTTTTTTATCATGATTTAATAATACATAAAATCCTCGCAGCATTTTAGGATTCGTCGATTCATGATTATGGCCATAAAAAATAAATATAAATAATCAACAAATTATAGAACAACAAACTCTTCATTTAATCCAATCAACAGATTATACTAATTTCTTTTTCTACTTATAATTCATAAAATAAGTAATTGTATTTTATAAGTTTCGTCCAATCTCTGAAATCATAAAAACTGTTAAATTATGAAGAGCATGTGCTATAAAAATCCCTGTAAAAGGATAACTGCTATTTTTTTTAGTTTTAAATATCCATTTGCATAAAAATATCCATTTATAAATCCTTTTGCAAACTGAATAGGTGTACTTGAATGAGCAATACCAAACAACAAGGAAGAAACAATTATATCTATAAACCAATTTATTTTTTATTTACTAAAAAATCAATAATTAGTTTTTGAAAAAAATAAACTTCTATTAATGGAGAAATTAAAATCAAAACTAAAATTTCTTCTTCTTTACTATCAAATGACAATGACCTAATATCTAGTTTTGCTAAATGAATAAAAAAACTAAATATCAATGTTGAAGCTAAACAATATATATACGTATATAATACTATTAATCCATTAGCTCTAGAAAACATATTACATATTAATTAAACCTGTTGTGAATGATCATTTTAGACTATAAATTACAGATTGTATTTAACATTCAATGAATTGTCAAATAAGACAAACTTACCTTTACACTCCGTTTACCTAGTTAAATACAACCATTTATCTGTCAAATTATGTCATAATTAATTGATCATTCACAACAGATTATTTAAATTTCTGGAACTACTTAGTCTCAGAAATATAGTTATTTCTTAAGGTGAGAAGGTAGAGAAGATTGGTAACGGCCAGCCTCTATAGCCATTTTACACCAAGCTTTTACACCTGTAGCTATTGTCCATATACTGTCATACCAAGCTTCACATGGACACTCTCCACCCCCCGTGACGTTAATCGAATCTTCAACATTTAAAATTTCAACTGAATAGTTATCAATATTCATAATGATTAGTCTTTAAAATGAATGAATTTATAGTAAAAATCACCAATCTAACAACCTCCCCTACCTGATGGCGGGTTATATTTTCCGTTCCAAGCATCTTTGACAGCTTGCTTTATTTCATGCCAACAATGTAAGCCATCCTTAATAACATCATCATACCAAGATCCTCCACATATTTCGTTAATATTACTTACTTCCTCTACCCCATACTCGGCAACGTCAAGCATTTTCATAACCTTACAAATTTAAAAGTTGAACATATGATTGAAGCTATACCCTTATTCATTCTTCTCGAGATCAAAATGAGTAAATGGTATTAACTAGTACGAATATAGACCTACATTTGCATTGTTTACTACTCTATAATAGACTATATTAAACCAATTAGTTTTACTATGTATGAAATATATTATTGAAAAAATACGTAATATCCGACATAGCAAAGGATATTCTCAGGAGTATATGAGTTTTGAGCTAGGGATTAGCCAAACTGCTTACAGTCGTATTGAGTTAGGAAAAGTTAAACTTGATCTGATCCAGCTTCAGCGTATTTCCGAAGTATTTGGAATACCAATCCATGAATTGATTAATCCAAATGAACAAGTTTTACCCGCCTTTCTGAATCAGAGAATAGATCTATTAGAAGAAAAAATTGATTGCATCATCCACTTATTACGATTGATGAACAATGATCGAGGTTGCTAATCATTTATTTCAACTTGGGATGAACCCAGTCGTCTACTTTATCATATAAAAGTTGGTACAAACTTCGGCGAGCTATTGTAAACCTCCCTTGTAACGTCATACCCTTTTTTAGTTGCCCAATATATCCATTTGCCAATTTTAGCGAATGCTTCTGCAATGTACACTTTACTACATAGGTGGGATGTTTATCTATTAAAATAAAATCATCTCCTATATCTATTACTTTTCCTGGTATTAAACCCCATTCATTATAATTGAATGTTTCAATTTGAAATTGAACCGACATACTCTTTTTAATAAATCCAATATCTCGTGGAGTGATATAACACTCGGCTAATAGGCTCGAATCAGGAGATATCTCTCCTACAACTTCTCCAGCTTGTATATACCCATTTGGATATTTACCTATTACCTGCTGAATCGTACCGGCTACGGGTGCATATAAGGTATAAAGTTTTTTTTCTGCAAGTACTTGTTTCTCCTCCCCCTCCAAATTAATCAATGCTAAGTAATGATCCTTTTTAGCCATTTCCCAATTGGCTAATTGTCGTTCAATTAATGCCTGTATTTCAGTCTCTTTTCTGCGATAAGCATTTTCTTTCCTTTCAAATTCCTGACGTGCAATTACTCGATCAGCATATAGTTGTTGATCTGTTTCGTATTCTCTGCGTAGTAAGGTATTCTCTGTTTGCAGCGTAATTAATTGTGATTGAAATTCATACCACTGCTGCTTATATAGGGGAGTTTACAACTTCTCAATATGCTTTTCTGTTAATGCATTCAGATCCGAGAGAAACCGTCTTTGTTCTCGTTGTTGGAAAAGATTTATTTTTAGTTTGCTATCGAGTTGTGCTGTTTCTATCACAAGAAGAGTCTGACCGCGATGCACTCGCTGATTTTCCTTGATATTCCAAGAATGAATATGCCCAGAAAAAAGCGGCTTGATTTCCGTTTTCTCAGAGACTGTACGTATGATTCCTGCACTCTGAATGGATATATCTACATAAATGAAAGGAAGAGCAATACTGGCAACACCAAGTATTAAAGGCAGGAAGTATATAGTAAGCGGGTCCGCAAAGTCAATTGCGGTATATATGCCTCGACGGAATTTTCTAAAAACTCGACCGGGAATAGTTGATTAGCCGTTCCCAAAATTGAAGTAAGAACTTAAGAATCCGTAACCACAAACTAACTAATTTAATCCCTCTCTAACTCACAAACCCCGCAATCCAGTTCATCAGCCAGTCCGTACGCAGGAACAGGGCAATAATGGGAATCACCAGTACCAGAGCAAGGATCACCTGCGGCCAGCGGGGCAATACTACCGACTGCCCCGGTTCGGCTGTTTTGAAGAATAGAGCGTAAGGAATTTTGACGTAAAAGGCCAGCGAAACCGCCGTATTGAGCAAGCCAAAGACAAACAGTACCAGGAACAGCGATGCGTTCGTATGCTGATACGCCTCCCACAGCGAACTAAAGATGAGTAGCTTGGCCGAAAATCCAACCGTCAACGGCAAGCCTACCAGCGAAATAAAAGCGATACTGAGCAAAATAGCGGGTAACGGCTGTTGCCGCCCTACCCCACTAAAACTTTGAATGGGTACTTCATTTTTCGAACGGGACGTCGATAAAATGTCAATCAGCAGAAAGCAGGCCATACTGGCGAAGACGTAACTCCCCAGGTAGAACGTAGCCGTTTGCTGACCCAATTCCGAAAAAGCCACTAAACCCACCAGTACAAACCCCGACTGAGCAATGGAAGAATACGCCATGAGTCGCTTGGCTTCGGTTTGCCACAGGGCCGAGAAATTGCCTACGGTAATGGTGGCCAGTGAAAGCACGGCTAGTACGGGCTGGAAATTCAATGGCAGTACGCTAAATAAACGCATCAAAACCAGAAAAGCCACCGCCTTGGGTGCTACCGAAAAGAAGGAAACGACGGGTGTGTCGGCCGCTTCGTATACGTCGGGATTCCAGACCTGAAAGGGTACCGCCGAAACCTTGAAAAGTAACCCACTGATTGCCAGTAAAACGGCCGATGCCGATACCAGCGGATCGGTTTCGAGCAACGCCCGACTAAAGCTCGGATTGGTGAAATCAAGCGTACTGGTCAGGCCATACAACAGACTCATTCCGTACAGCATCAGGGCCGATGCGACGGACCCAAACAGCACGTATTTCATACCCCCCTCGGAGCTTTTCCGGTCGCCGCGAAGGGCGGTGAGGATGTAACTGGAAATGGATACGACTTCCAGGGAAAGGTACACCATCAGCAGGTTCGTAGCCATCGACAGTACCAGCAATCCGAATACCGTCCCGATGAGTACGGAGAAAAATTCGCCCGACCACCGCCGTCCCGTCACCCAACTGTGCAAAACCGTAACCAGGGCCGTCAGCGTCACCAGTAGCTTAAAGAAAATAGCCCGGTCGTCGAGCCGCAGCATGGATCCAAATAGCACTCCCCGTGGCTGTACCTGCCACTGTTGTACCAGCAATACCCCCAGAAAAGCAAAGGCCAGAAAGGTCAGTCCGTGAAAGAATCCACCCCGACTTTCGGCGTGTACTTCGGGAGCGATCAAATCCCAGGTAATAATTCCCACAAAAGCCACCACCAGCCAAACTTCGGGAGTGAAGCCGGACAGACTGGCCAGAATGTGGTCGAGTTTTTGAAGCATGGTACGTATAGGCCGTTCGCTCCAGGCGGCAGGCTGTTAGGGACGAAGGACCAAGGCCCTTTTCATTGCGTTAAAAGTGTTTCATGAACTCCAGCACGTAGCCTTCGGTAATGGCAAACACGGTACCCGGCAGTATCCCGAAAAACAGAGAAAGCAGAGCCAGGGGTACCAGCATGAGTTTTTCCCGGGCGTTGAGATCAGTCAGCAACTGGGCGTCGTGCGTGGACCAGCGTTTTCCCAGAAACACCCGCTGGAAGGTCCAGAGGAAATAGCCCGCTCCCAGAATCAAACCAAAGCCCCCCGCTACCACCATCCATACGGGAATGTACAGCGAGTTAAAAGCTCCCATCAGACTAAAAAATTCTCCGATAAAGCCCGAGAAACCGGGTAAGCCCAGGGAAGCAAAAAAGGCGATGGCCGTCAAACCCGTATAGGCAGGCATGGTACTGGCGAGGCCCTGGTAATGGTCGATGTTCCGGTCGTGCGTCCGAGCGTACACCACACCCACCACCAGAAACAGCATGGGCGAAAGAATACCGTGCGAAAACAGCTGGTAAATGGCCGCGTTGGCTCCCTCGGGCGTGAGGGCCGCTAAGCCCAGCAACACAAAGCCCATGTGCGAAACCGAAGAATAGGCAATGAGCCGTTTAAGGTCTTTCTGACTCAAAGCATTGAAGGCTCCGTAAACGATACTCAAGACGCCCAGCCCGGCAATCCAGTCGGCAAAATAAATGGCTCCGTCGGGGAAGATTTCGTAGGCAATCCGGAAGAAGCCGTACCCGCCAATTTTCAGCAAAATTCCCGCCAGTACCACCGAAATTGGCGTCGGTGCCTCCACGTGGGCATCGGGCAACCAGGTATGCAGGGGCACCATTGGCAACTTCACGGCAAAACCAATGAAGAGCATCAGAAAAGCCAGTAACCGGGCCGATAAACCGAAGATTTCGTGACCGGCCATGGTACTCAGCAGGGACTCAGGTACAAAGTTGCGGGGATTCGTAAGGTACGGGATTTCGAAGGTATGCACCAGTTGAGCCGGATCAATCTGTAACTGGCTCACCAGCGATTGTACCTCGGCCAGTACGTCTTCCGTAATCTGGGCCCGATCCTGTACCAGTCCAATATTCAGAGCCGTTTCCACCGGATCAATCACGGAGAGGTACAAACCGATCATTACCAACAAAATGAATACAGAACCGGCCAGCGTATAAATGAAAAATTTCAAACTGGCGTATTCGCGTCGGGGTCCGCCCCAGATCCCGATGAGAAAGTACATCGGCAGGAGCATGAATTCGAAGAACAGGAAGAACAGGAACAGGTCGAGAGCAACGAAACAGCCCACCACACTCCCCATCAGCAACAGGTATAAGGCGTAATATGCCCGTTCTTTTTCCCTGATTTCGAAGGAAGAGACCGCTCCCACCAACATCACCAGACTCGTTAGCCAGACCATGGGTAAGCTCAGCCCGTCGGTTCCCACGGAATAATCAATGGAAATAATACCGAACTGCCCCAGAGCCATCGTGATCCAGTCGTGATTTTCGGCGAACTGGTACCCCACCAGTTGCGGATCGAACTGAAACCACAGCCAGCTACTCAAGGCCAGATGGACGGTACACAACAGCACCGTAAGCCAGCGGCAGGCGTTGCGGACTGCCTCGGGTAGCAGTAGCAAAAGCACCGCTCCGAGAAAAGGTAAAGCTATAAGGGTAGTCAGTATCGGCATTTTTCTACGTATACAATGGAAAAGTAATCCTCCTTTTCCGGCTAAAATTTCATTCGTACTACCAGGTCCACCAGATTAGCAAAGCCGCCATTCCCATGACCATCGCTACGATGTACGACTGAATTTTTCCACTCTGTACCTGACGGGTCATCCCCCCCAGCGTTCGACTCAACCAGGCTAAAGCGGTTACAAACCCATCAATGATATTTCGATCAAACCAGCCCACCAGATGAGCCAGAATGACCTGTAGTTTAGCAATTCCATCCACGATGCCATCCACCACCACCCGATCCAGCCAGGTACAGAATTGGGCGAACTTGAGTACGGGTTGTACAAAAAAGCGTTGATAAGCGGTGTCGAGGGTCGTAAGCGGCGTATCCCGTAGCGATTCCGCATCGGGTACAGACCGGTAACGAATCCAGGCCAGGGCAATACCTCCTACCGCCACGGCGGTCGAACTCAAGGCTACCAGCGGAGCGAAATGCTCGCCCAGCGGATTAAGTGAAAACGCAAAAGGCAGCGACAATAAAGCCAGCAGTACCAGCGGACCTTTCTGTAGCCAGGACGATTCGTGGACCTGATCCGGTGAAAGAATTGGATTTCGCCAGTTTCCGAAAAAGACGATCCGCCACTGCTTCGCCATGTAAAAGGCCGTTAAGCCCGCTGAGATGAGAGCCAGAATGGGGAAAATCATTCTCCAGGAATGAGCCGTATGCGTGAAGGCTTCGTGTAGAATTTCATCCTTCGAGAGGAATCCGGCCGTCAGGGGCAAGCCCGCCAGAGCCGCCGCACAAACCGTATAAGCCAGAAAGGTTATGGGTAACTGTTTCCGTAAGCCACCCATCAGACGCACGTCCTGAGCGTCGAACCCGTGCCCTGCGTGGTGCAGCGAATGAATGACTGAACCCGAAGACAGGAACAAACCTGCTTTGAAAAAAGCGTGCGTAAACAGGTGAAACAGAGCCGCCTGTGGAGCCCCTAACCCCAGGGCCAGTACCATCAGGCCGAGTTGGGAAATGGTGGAATAGGCCAGCGTTTTCTTAATGTCCGTTTGTGAGAGGGCATACACGGCTCCCATTACCATCGTAATGGTTCCGATACTGGCAATAACGACTAAGGCTTCGGGCGTCAGGATTGGGAAAATGCGAGCCAGCAGGTATACGCCAGCCGCTACCATCGTAGCCGCGTGAATCAGGGCCGATACGGGGGTTGGCCCTTCCATGGCGTCGGGCAACCAGACGTGCAGGGGAAACTGAGCCGATTTGGCTACGGTACCGCAAAACAGCAACAGTCCGATTGCCGTCAGGTACGGATCGGACCCTTCGGCCATCCCCGCGAACGTCGAAAAGTCGAGGGTCCCGAAGCGATGGTAGACCCCAAATATGCCCAGAGCCAGCCCGACGTCCCCGATTCGGTTGACCAGAAAAGCTTTTTTGGAAGCGGCAATGGCCTCTTTTTTCGTGAACCAGAAGCCAATGAGCAGGTACGAGCTGAGCCCTACCAATTCCCAGAAGACGTATAAAACCAGTAGATTATGAGCCAGTACAATGCCCAGCATCGAACCGACAAACAACTGTAGAAAGCCAAAATACCGAAAGCGGGCGGCGTCTTCCCGCATGTATTCCATGGAAAAAAGCTGCACGAGCGAAGCGATGAACAATACCAGTTGCAGCATCCGTACCGTCAGTGCGTCCACGCGAAAACCGAAACTGAGTTTCGCCGTAAGCCAGGGATAAGCAACGGCTGTAACATCCTGATCGGTCAGCAGATAGGAAAGAGCCAGCCCTGATGCAGAAAGTCCCAACCCCAGCCAGCCCGCTGCTGTATTGGCTTTTTTCCCCGAAAGTATAAGCAGTAAAAACCCAGCGAACGGCAAAAGCAAGGTGATCCAGAGCAGTAGTTCGGGGTTCATGTAACAATACTTGGGAAGCGATTTCGATCAGACCTACGAAAAGAGTATGGCAGAAATCTTGTTAATTCGTCGGCAAATATCCGTTCTCCGTTCGGGAAAACCAATTGAATTAGTAGACAAAAGCACTTGTTTTTGAAATTTATTTAGAACTCTTCCAAATAACTTCCCAATCACTTCTTAACGCACTCGCCCGTGGAACCTAAATCTGTTTCGTATTCCCAGACTACCATTACCGAACTGATGATTCCGAGCTATGCCAATTTCGGCGGCAAGATCCACGGCGGTATTCTTTTGTCATTAATGGATAAAGCGGCCTACGCCTGTGCATCCAAACATGCCAGTACGTACGTAGTTACAGTAGCCGTTGATCACGTGGAGTTTTTACAGCCCGTCGAAGTGGGTCAGTTGGTATCGTTGCTGGCTTCGGTCAACTATGTTGGCAAAAGCTCCTTGATTGTGGGCATTAAGGTCATTGCTGAATCCATCAAGACGGGCGAAAAGGTCCATACGAATACCAGTTATTTTACCATGGTGGCCAAAGATGAAGAAACGAACCAGCCCACGCTGGTGCCGCCTTTGTTACTGGAAACCCGAGAAGATGCCCGTCGTTTTCTGGAAGCCTTGAAGCGAAAAGAAATCCGGAAAGCGTATCAGAATGAATTAAATAACGCAAAAACCAGTCTGGCTGTCGAAGAGAATTTACCTTTGCTGGCCGGAGAACGTTGCGTACTGGGAACGATTTAAAGGCCTGTGTTACGCTTTTTGAAATTGAGTGTTTACGGTTTGGATGGCTTTCAGGTGAAATTTTTTAGGCTTTCCATGAGTATGTCTTTCACCTAATCTACTCTAATCCAAGTATAAGGCTCTTCGGACTGAAATAGTCTTGAGCATTTAGCGTTCACTGAACGTTTTGCATACAACTTATGAAAAAAGTAATCATTGCACTGGTTGTCGTAGGTGGACTGGCGGCACTTTCGGCGTTTCTGTACAAGCAGTACGCCAAGCCTTTAAGTCAGGAGGCTCATGCTCGTTTCAACCAGAACGGACTTCGCCTGGAGGTTACCTACTGCCAGCCTGCCAAGAAAGGACGAACCATTTTTGGTGATTCTTCCACGCGTGCCCTGGTTCCCTACGGGAAAGTCTGGCGTACGGGAGCCAATGAAGCCACGAAGCTGATCGTTAATCACAATGTAACGCTGGCCGGGCATCCTTTAAAAGCGGGTGAATATACACTCTGGACCATCCCCGGACCGCAGGACTGGCAAGTAGTAATCAATCAGGAAACGGGCCAGTGGGGTACGGAATATGATGCATCCAAAGACCTCTTTCGAGCCGCCGTCCCTTCGCATCAGGTGCCGGAAGTACAGGAGCTTTTCGAAATAAGCTTTACACCCCAAACGGGTGGTACTGATCTCGTACTCCACTGGGATCATACGGAAGTAGCGGTCCCGATTCGTACCCAATAAAAAAAGGCTGGTCTATGAATACCAGCCTTTTTTTATTACCTCAATCCTCGGTGCATAGCATCCGTTCGAAAGGGCTATTGTATGCTTGTCTAGTCTTTTAATTCGGAGACTTCGTCCAGTTGTACGGTCTGGAAGTGTTGGAAAACTTTCAGTACGATCGCCAGAGCTACCACAATTTCGGCTGCTGCTACAATGATCACGAAGAGACTGAAAAACTGCCCGGTCAAATCCGTATCAAAGCGACTGAAGGCCACCAGATTGAGATTAGCCGCGTTGAGCATCAGTTCAATCCCCATCAGTACGACAATGGCATTTCGCTTGACAATGACTACGGCCAAGCCGATACTGAACAGTAAGGCCGCCGTTAGCAGGAAATAAGAAAGTGGAATTTGCATACGGGTGTTATTCTTTCGTACCGAAGTTTTTTGCTTTGCCGGATAAGTACGCCGCTCCCAGTAAAGCCACCATCAGTAAAATACCAGCGACTTCAAAAGGCAACGCGTAATCCGTAAGTAAGCCAATTCCCAGCTCCTGAATCGTTGTTTTACGCTCGATCAGCTCGAAATGATTACGTTCGACCGTATCGAAGCGAGCTTTGGCCAGAATCGTTGACAGAATGGCGAAGATGCCTCCAGCCGTTAGTATGCCCCAAAAGGTACGACTATGTTCGGTTCGAATAACGTTGGCCTGGCCCGTACCCCGATCCGCTTTGTTTCGGGTCAGCATGACGCCAAATACCAGCAGTACCAGAATTCCCCCCACGTACACCATAATCTGCGTAACGGCCAGAAAATCGGCTCCGGCGAATACGTACAGTGCCGCAATACCCAAAAACGTGACCATCAGGCTAAACGCCGAATACAGCACGTTACGACTGATCAGCACCACCGCTGCCGACGCGATGGTCAGCACAACAAAAAATAAAAACAAAAAAGCGGTCATTCCTGATTGGGGCGTTTGAATACGGGCTTGAATGATTTGCCGCCGGGTTTGGGCGTTTCGGGTTCTTCGGGCTTCACTTCAGGCGTTTCTTCCGGCTGATGAGCCTCGCTTAGGGGTTCCACAGCGGCGGGTTCATCGGCCTTCTTTTTAAAGACGGGCTTAAAGCTTTTCCGTACTGGCTCTTCTGCTTTGGGTTCTTCAGGCTCCGGTGCGGCGGGCTCTTCTACAACTTTTGGCACCTCGGCTGCAGGCGTAGCAGTCTTTTTGAACACGGGCTTGAAGCTCTTTTGTACAGGAGCTTCTTCGGCGGGAGCTTCGGCCTTCGGCTCCGCTACTTTCGGTTCCTCCGAAACGGGCGGTTCGGACGTCGGCTCGGTTTTCTTTTTGAAGACGGGTTTGAAACTTTTCGTTACAGGCTGTTCCGCGGGTAACTCGGGCGTTGGTTCTTCTATCTTCGGTTCTTCGGGTTCCGCCGCTTTTTTCTTGAATACCGGCTTAAAGCTTTTGGCTACCGGTGGTTCGTCAGAGGTTTTTGCCGCTGCGGCAGGTTCCGGCTGAATCGGTTCTTCTACCGTCGGCTCGGCTTCTTTTCGCTTAAAGTTCGGTTTAAAACTCGTCGGCTTTTTCGCTTCGGGTTCCGCCGGCGTTTCCGTTTTCTCCGGAATCTCTTCCGGGGCCTTGGCTTCTACGGGTGTTTTCTTAAATCCGGGCTTGAATGCCGGGCGGGCAGGTTTTGCCTCTTCCGTGGGTTCGGATTCAGATTGCGTAGGTTCAGTCGTCGGCTTTTTAAAACCAGGCTTGAATGCCGGACGAGCGGGTTGATCTTCTTCGGTTGCTTCGGGCTGTACCGTCGGGTCCTCCGTAGTTTTTTTAAACCCAGGTTTGAATACAGGTCGAGCCGGTTTCGCCTCGTTCGGTTCGGTTGATTCCGGTTCCGTAGGTTCAGCCGTTTTTTTGAATCCAGGTTTGAACGCAGGGCGGGCCGGTTTCGCCTCTTCGCTTCGTTCTGCCTGTACTTCCGGAGTTGCGTCTTCGGTCGTCGTTTTCTTCAAGCCGGGCTTAAAGGCCGGACGAGCCGCGGGCTGCGTTTCTTTTTCTTTCGCGACAACGGGCTTACTGGTCTTGGCCGCTTCTTTTTCAGCCACGAATTGTTCGTAAAGCTGTTTCTTCTCTTCGGCTTTTTCGGGCGTAAGATTCGTGAAATGGTAGACCATATCCCGAATGTCAAACTCCGAATAATCGTACGTTTTCGTCATGGTCAGGCACTCCGTCGGGCAGACGGTCGTACACAGGCCGCAATAGCAGCACTTAGCCATGTCGATGTCAAATTTGGCCGCAAACAAACGAATGGCCGATCCATCGGAGGCTTTCCCCACCTCGCCCGTGGCTCGAATGGGTTCAATCTCGATGCAATCCACCGGACAAACTTTCGCACACTTATCGCAGACGATACAGTCGTCCATTTCATTGTGAAGCCGGTATCGTCCGTTATCGGGAACCGGAATGGCTTCGTACGGATACCGTAGGGTTACCATTCCCGTGTCTTGTTCAAAATAATTCGGGTCGTCTACATAAATGGGCTTACGCCGCCGCGTGGAGTCTTTCAAATGTCGCAGGGAAATTTGAAGTCCTTTCAGGCTGGATTGTATGCCGCGTTTAATGGTCCCCCAGTAGCTCTGATCCTGCATGTACTGATTTTCTTTATCTACTACGAAGTAAACTCCTTCCCCCCTGACGAGTTCCGGAATAATGAACAGTCGATCTACTCTATCTACAAAAGTACACGTCAAATGCAAACGACCGCCCTTTCGGACAGTCGTTGCTCAGACTTTTTTAGAACAGTTCTTAATAAAACCCATTCTATACCTTATTCTTCTACCCCTATTCGATTAAAAATCAGTCGTATTAACGTAAGTGGACTGCTTACTAAGGCTCCTATCTTTCGAACCATACTCAGTTGGATAACGCTACCAATACATACACCCACGGCTGCCCAACTAATCGGTATAAGCTGCTTTTCCAAATGGTCGCTAATCCAGAGAGCAATCAGTCCCAGTACAGTCACGCCCAAAGCCAGTTTCCGAGAATAATATAGACTGTAAATTCCGTACCCCGTCCACAGTAACATGCTGGCATTTAGCATCAAATCGGTAGTCAGCATTACAGGGAATTTTACCTGCGACAGTACTACGGTTCCACTCAGAGCCGTAACCCCCAGGCTGCACCCATACACCCCGGTTTGCTTACGTTGCAGATGAGCAAGCTGATTCAGTACTTGATTTTTCATAGCCTGGTCGTAAAGTCCCCAAGCTACGCCGAATTCGTTTGGCTTCTGAAAACCGCTCCGCAATACTTAGGCTACGGTATCAATAGCCCGTTACCACAATTCCCAGTTCTTTCGCCAGAGCCTGATCGATCCGTTTCATTTTCATGAATTGCATCAATAATTCTTCCTGCTCGTGGGCCTGCGTCACTTCCGTCAACCGTTGTTTAATGTCGTGCATCCGCTGATCGTTGAATGATTTTTTCAGTCGAAGGACACACCGGTGAGCTACTTTATCCAGTTGATCGCGTTCGTGCGGGATATAAATTTCGTGCATTTTCTCCCAGTTCTCGCTGAGCGGGTGCCGTTCCGACACAAAGTCAATACTGGCTTCCTGAATAATCGCATCGGAATGGCTCAGGAAGAAATTAGTATCCGGATAAGCTTCCTGCTGGGTTGCCGCCCGAAAAATATCCATGAATTGCTGGTACAGAGGCGTCTGGAAATCCAGGTCATACGTCTGACTCACCATGTATTCCATCAGCGTAATGTCGTGCGGTCCGTCTTCCCGGGTTTCCGTTTCGATCACCGTCGTTCCGTACAAAATCAGCAATCGGCAAAAGGCTTCTTCCTGGTACGAAAGTGGCGTACGCTTCGGCTTGGATACGGGAACGGGGGCGGGCTGACCTTGTTCAGCCGCCATTAACTCCGCAAAATCCGGCTCGTCGTCCGGCGAAAAAGCCCCTACCCCCGGTGGCAAATCCAGCGGTGGTTCGGACTTTCGTTCCTGTTTTTCGCGGACTTTGGTATCGTTCTTGATCCGCTCGCGTACGCGTTTGTTAGCTTCGGCTATCAGCGTTTCTTCGGGCAAATCCATCAGCCGGGCCGTCTGCTGGAAGAATACCTGCCGCGTAATGGCATCCGGGATTTTGGAAATGCTCTCGACCATTTCCTTGATCACACCGGCTTTGCGGAAGGGATCATTACCCGCATCCTGCAGGAGTACTTCGGCCTTGAAACGGATGAAGTCAACCGCCTGCGTTTTGATGTACTGCCGGAAGGCTTCGCCCCCGATTTTGCGGACGTAACTATCCGGGTCTTCGCCTTCGGGAAAAGTACAAAGCTTCACGTTCAGACCTTCTTCCAGAATCAGATCCAGTCCGCGTAAGGAGGCCTTGATTCCCGCCGCGTCGCCGTCGTACAGCACCGTAATATTCTGCGAAAAGCGACCAATCAGTCGAATCTGTTCGACCGTCAGTGCCGTACCCGACGAAGCCACCACGTTCGTAATTCCCGACTGATGCAAAGAAATTACGTCCGTGTAACCTTCCACCAGATAAGCGACGTCTTCATTACGAATCGCATTCTTCGCCTGATAGATTCCGTACAGGACATTCGACTTGTGATAGACTTCCGTTTCCGGCGAGTTGAGGTACTTGGGCTGGTTTTTATCAGCCTTCAGAATCCGGGCCCCAAAGGCAATCACTTTCCCGGAAACGTTATGAATCGGAAAGATCACCCGAGCCCGAAAGCGGTCAAAAACGCGGGCGTCGGGACGGGAATCCAAATCCCTCCGAATGGACAAACCCGCTTTTTCCAGTACATCAATCTGAAATTTTTGCTGAAGGGCATTCTTGGTAAACGCATCCCAGCTTTCCAGGGCATAACCCAGCTCGAATTGCTGGATGGTCTGCCGATTGAAGCCCCGTTCCTGAAAATAACTTAGGCCAATCGACTGGCCTTCGTCGGATTGCAGGAGTTGCTCCTGGTAGAATTTCTTGGCGTAGTCGAGGGCGATGTACAGACTTTCCCGTTCGTTTTGCGACTGAATTTCTTCGGGCGTCTGCTCCGTTTCCTTGAGTTCAATGCCGTATTTTTTGGCCAGATGCCGCAAGGCTTCGGGGTAACCGATACCTTCAATTTCCATGATAAACTTCACGGAATCACCCGCTTTGCCGCAACCGAAGCATTTGAAAATACCCCGTACCGGATTAACGTTGAACGAGGGCGTTTTTTCATTGTGAAACGGGCAACAGGCAATCAGGTTGGCTCCGCGTTTCTTAAGCGTCACGTAGTCGTTGATGACGTCGACAATGTCGGCCGTTTCCTGAATGAGCTGGACGGTTTCCTGTGGTATTCGCATAAGTCAAAGATACAGCAATTGCCCGGGATCAGAATGCCGGAACGCTATGGTATATCTTTTTCGAGAAATTTCTGGTCTGATGCGATGGCGGGGACCCTAAAAGTTTTAGTACTTTGCGGCCAAGGTCGTGTTCTCCTTTCGATACTATCACCGTAAATCACGAATACAAATCATGAATCTGTCTTTTTCTGCTGAAACTTCTAAGGCCGAACTTTTCGAAAAAATTGCCACTGAGCTGGGCAGCCACGGGCTGAACATTGCTACGCAGGATCAAACCCGTCCCTGGGGTGGCTTCTTCGTTATCGATGAAGCTCAAACGGCTGAATTTGTCAGCACATATTTCCCTACGATTCAAATGACGGATCTGGAAGGTTACGCTAAATTGAGTCCGAAAATCCTGGTGGTTGGTCCCGAAAAACGTCTTTCGTGGCAGTATCACTTCCGTCGGGCCGAAATCTGGCGAGTGGTTGCGGGCACTGTAGCCGTGATGACCAGCCCGACCGACGAAGAAGGCGAAACCCGTACCTACGAACCCGGCGAATTAATTACGCTGCAACAGGGCGAGCGTCACCGACTGATTGGTTTGGATAATTGGGGTATCGTCGCCGAAATCTGGCAACACACGGACGCTACCAATCCTTCCGACGAAGATGATATCGTTCGCGTACAGGATGATTTCCAACGCAAGTAATACAGTGTGTGAGTTGAGCGTTTCAAACTCACGCTAACTACTAGTCCAATAAAAAAGGTGACCTGACAAATCAGGTCACCTTTTTTATTGGACTAACTCACTAAACTTCCTTTACAAGTTCCCTTTCACATACACCTGTCCAGTCGGTATACCGCTACCGCCTTCGGGTTCGAGTGAAATAGCGTAGGCGTTAGCTCCGTCAATACTTTTTACTTTCTGTAAGCTGGTATTTTTGTCGAACAACCCGGCGTCTACGGGTTTGCCATCAACAATCGCCCACAGCTGATACTGTTTACCGTGCGGAGCAGCGGGTAACTGGACGTTAGCCATGTACGTTTCCCGCTTCGAATTGTTCGAATACAGCATCGCAAACGCCGTTGGAGCGATGGGTTCGCCTTTTAGCTTGATGAGTTTGGTTCCCGGATTTTGCAAGACAGCAATCTCCTGACGGGCATTCTCAAAGCTGGCTTTACGAGCTTCCAGATTATTCGCTAACTGCGTATTTTGTGATTCCAGCGAGGCTAACTGTTCCTCGGAAGCCTTCAATCGCTTGAATAAAAATACGTTACCTACTACGCTTAGAACTACGATGACTACAGCTGCAGCCACCCAGTTACGGGACGTTACCAAAGATCTGGTAACCGAAATGCCGGGGCGTTGGATTCTCAGGTTGTTCGCAGGCGACTCTGCCACCGGAACGCCCTGGCCTGCTGCCAACTCCTGGATACTTCCCAATACTTTTTCTCGAACCGACACCGGAGGTTCCTGAGCATTTTGCCAAGCGTAGGCTTCCAGGCTATCCTGTATGGCCTCTACTTGAGCCTGGTATTCAGGTTGATTCGTTAAAAGACTCTCCACTAACGTGGATTCTTCTTTTGAAGTAATTCCCAGCACATAGCTTTCCAGCAAGCCAGACGAAACTATTTCATGCTCATTCAATTTGTTACGAATTAATGTAGGTGGTGAAATACGACAACAAAATCAGAATACTAATCAATGTTCGGAGTTGAGCTAGGGCCGCTTTTACCCTCGTTTTCACCGTACCCAGGGGTATTTCAAGTTCGTCGGCGACTTCTGCCTGCGTGTAGCCTTGAAAGTAAACCAAATCGATGATAGAACGATATTCAGGACGAAGTTGATCGACCACTTTACGAACTCCAATGGCATCTACCTGATGCTCTACTGGATTTTCTTCTTCAACTACACTTACGAAATACTCAAGCGGTTGGTTTTGAGTATTTTGTTGATAGTCCTGAGATCGTAACTTATCAATAGCCGTATTACGGGCAACGTTCAAAATCCAGGTGAATAAACTGCCCTTCGAACGTTCATAAGATTCAATATTTCGCCAAATTTTTACAAAGGCTTCCTGCATAACATCCGAAGCCGTTTCTTCCGATTTGACGATTTTCAAAATAACCCCGTATAAAGCCGAGGAATAATTATCATACAGGATAGTAAATCCACGTTGATCTCGCTCACGGAGCAAGCCAACCAGATCTTTTTCAGCGACGACAATGCGTTTTTTTCCCAAAGGAGGCAGAACTTAAATATTTTGGAACAAAACTAACAGGATGATAGATATTTTTCAATAACTCCTCAGTTTTCAGATTGTGCCTTGGGTCGCTGATATGAATTGGTTTGAGTGGCGGATGGACAGTGGGTACTGAAAAGACAAAGGGCTTCTATGGAGAAGCCCTTTGTACCGGAAATGAATTAACCCACACCTTTAACTTACTACTCAAACGATACAAAAGGTATAGTCTGAGCAGTTTCGGTTGTCCAGAGATAGTTACGGGATTTGCCTATCACCTGGATTTATTCCTGGATAATTTTTTTAAAAAAGTTAAAAATATTCTTAATTCATTGATTATCAGACAATTAATTTTCAATAAAAAAATAATTAATTTTCAATCCAATCTTTCAAACCGGATTGCCCTGAACTACCAGCTACCCGTCTGCCCCTCCCTAAGGCCATAAAAAAAGAGATTCCCGTTGCAGGAATCTCTTTTTAAAGAAGAGCAATGGTTATTTCACGCCTTTCGTAGCGGCTTTTTGCTGTACTTCGCCTTTCAGGAACATCGTCACGGTGCTGTTTTCAGCGTTGCTGTATACCGTGATTTGTTTGTTGAAAGGGCCTACGGAGGCTGCATTATACGTAGCACTTACTTTGCTGGTCTTACCGGGCAGGATGGGAGCCTGTGACCATTTCGGCGTCGTGCAACCGCAGGAAGCCGTTACATTACTGATGACTACCGGAGCTTTGCCCGTATTCGTTACCGTAAATTCATGCGTAACGGGCGTACCCTGAGCAATTTTACCAAAATCTTTCGTTTCCGAATCTACTTTAATTTTACCCTGAGCAAAGGCTCCAGCAGAAATCAAGAAAAAAGCCAGTAAAAAGAAAAGTTGCTTTTTCATTGGTTGGTATAGGATTTGTTTGGTTTCGAAAATTTGACGGTAGCAAAAGTAGTGGGAACCTTTTTATAAGCAAAACAGTACCTTGTTAACGATATGTTAATGGAATTTG
This sequence comes from Siphonobacter sp. BAB-5385, assembly GCF_002261125.1. Lineage (NCBI taxonomy): Bacteria > Pseudomonadati > Bacteroidota > Cytophagia > Cytophagales > Cytophagaceae > Siphonobacter > Siphonobacter sp. BAB-5385. The sequence goes on from NZ_NMPS01000190.1 coordinate 31,529, forward strand.
AGCGGCCCCGCCCGCGTTTGGATTGCTCGCGGCTTTTGCTTTATTTTTACCCTGACAAACATCGTACACATGGATAAAAATTCCGTCTTTGAAGGAATTTCTTTCTCAGTTCATGATGTAAAGAAGGCAAGCATTCATTTTTAAAGGGAATGAGTTGCCTGCGTTGTATCACTCGATTAACCGCTTTTTTCGATGGAACAAGCCACCCTTGACAGCGTTGCAGTTACTAAAGAGCAAATTCTCATCGACTACCGGATTGCCTGGGAAAGTCGCCATGCCAGCTTGCTCGCTCGTAAAGAAGTTTTTATGGGCAAAGCAAAATTTGGCATCACCGGTGATGGTAAGGAATTGGCTCAGATTGCCCTGGCCCGGGCGTTTCGCAAAGGCGACTGGCGTTCAGGCTATTACCGGGACCAGACCGTAGTAGCAGCGTTGGGGGAACTGACCTGGCAACAATATTTCGCTCAGATTTACGCCCATACCGATCTGGAAGCGGAACCCAACACGGGTGGCCGCATGATGAATGGTCACTACGCCACGCGGCACCTGGATGACCAGGGCCACTGGCTTCCGCAAACGCCCCGGTATAATAACGCTTCCGATATTTCGCCCACGGCCGGACAAATTCCCCGTTCGATTGGCCTGGGATACGCTTCCAAGTTGTACCGTCAGAATTCGGACTTACAGCAGTTCAGTGATTTTTCCATACAGGGAAATGAAGTCTGTTTTGCCACCATTGGTGATGCTTCTACGTCCGAAGGGATGTTTTTCGAAGCCATCAACGCGGCAGGGGTATTACAGATTCCGGTCGTATTTTCGGTTTGGGATGATGGCTACGGTATTTCCGTGCCCATCCGTTATCAGACCACCAAAGAAAGTATTTCTGAAGCTCTAGCTGGTTTTCAGCGAACGGCGGAAAAAACAGGCTTAGAGATTATTACGGTGAAAGGCTGGGATTATCTAGGTCTGGTAGAAGCGTATCAGAGAGCATCCGATTTGGCTCGTACTCAACACGTTCCCTGTCTGGTTCACGTTCAGGAAGTTACGCAGCCGCAGGGGCACTCCACGTCTGGCTCGCACGAACGGTACAAGTCCAAGGAACGCCTTGAGTGGGAAGTGGAGATGGATTGTAACCGCCAGTTTCGTTCATGGATTCTGGAGAATGGTTACGCTAGCGAAGAAGAACTTACCGCGATTGAAAACGAAGCCGCTAAAGTGGCTAAAGTAGGGCGGGATGCGGCCTGGCAGGCGTATCTGGCTTCGCTAAAGCCTGATTTTGATGTGGCTATGGAGTTGCTCGCTCAGGCCGCTCGCGAGAGTCGTTCCGGCGAGGAAGTGATAGCCCTGCGTTCGGCCTTACAAAAAACGCAGAACCCGCTGCGTTCAGACGTAATCGAAACCGTTAAACAAGCCATTCGAGCCTTACGCTTTGAAGAAACCGCTACGAAACCGCTTTTGATCGATTGGATTAACCGTACCAAGCACGAAAACTGGGTACGATTTAATACGTATTTATACAGCCAGTCCGACGAATCACCGCTGCGGGTAACGCCGGTAGCTCCGCAATACGCCGAAGACGCTCCTTTTCTGGATGGACGAGAGATAATCAACAAAAACTTTGAAGCCCTGTTTGCTCAGGATCCCCGCATTTTCGCCATCGGTGAAGACGTGGGCAAGATTGGAGATGTCAACCAGGGTATGGCGGGTTTACAGGCCAAGTTCGGTGAGCTTCGGGTAACGGATACGGGCATCCGGGAAAGTACGATCATTGGTCAAGGCATTGGTACTGCTTTGCGGGGCCTAAGACCCATCGTAGAGGTGCAGTACGTGGATTACATGCTCTATACGCTGGCTACGCTATCCGACGATCTGGCCTGTCTGCATTACCGTACGGCGGGCGGACAAAAGGCTCCCGTCATTGTTCGTACGCGGGGACACCGACTTGAAGGCGTTTGGCACTCGGGTTCGCCTATGGCCGTTCTGTTGCACGCCTTACGCGGCATGCACATGATTGTACCCCGCAATCTCACGCAGGCTGCTGGTTTTTACAACACGTTGTTACGCGGTGATGATCCGGCTCTGGTGGTTGAACCGCTGAATATGTACCGTAGCAAGGAACGGCTTCCTACGAATCTGGGAGAATTCTGCCTGCCCCTGGGTCATCCGGAAATCTTACGCGAAGGCCGCGACCTTACGATTGTAACGTACGGCTCGATGTGCCGCATCGTACTGGAAGCCGCCGAGCAACTGGCTCAGGTAGGCATCGAAGCCGAGGTGATTGACGTACAAACGCTCATCCCCTTCGATTTGCCACACATGGTCGCTGAATCGGTGCAAAAAACGAATCGCTTACTGGTTGCCGACGAAGATATGCCCGGTGGAGCCTCGGCTTTTATGTTGCACAAAATTCTGGATGAGCAGAAGGTATTCCGTTTTCTGGATTCAGAACCGCGTACGATGTCGGCTCACCCGCACCGTCCGGCTTATACCACCGACGGCGATTATTTCTCGAAACCCAATACGGAAGATGTATTCGATGTAGCCTACGAAATGTTACACGAGTGCGATCCGCGTCGGTACCCGGCTCTTGGGTACGAAATCAGTGACTGGTCGTTTTCGGGAAGTCGCTGGTGGAAAGAGAACGATTCGGTTCAGAAATAGCATGAACAACAATAAAGCCATCTTTCGTTACTTTACTGGTATAGCGAAGATGCGGTAAGATGGCAGCAGCCTCCGAAGGTGTTTCCGTAACCAGATAATAACCCTCGTCCAGTAGGTTCTGAAAGAAGGGAATGAGTTCGGTCAGTAAAGGCCAGGCCGAATAAGGCTGGTAATAACCCACTGGCGGATACTGACCATCCCACATATACCAGAAATTTCTACCCAGGCTTTGGTCGTAGAAATACACTTTAGAGCTATGGTTCGTGAGTTGACGAACCATAGCTCTTTTTGCTGAACTGGGGTGTTGAAAGGAATAAATTGTTCGTCGGTGTTTTATATTCGTAGCCATCCCCGAAAGCTTATCTTTTATTCCCACCATATACGCCAGTCCCGAAAACCAGAGTATGCCTACGGGTAACCAATAGAGCACTCTACGGATGGATCGTATGGGCATTTTTTTCGCCACAGTAAATCAATCCAGACGAATAGTAAGACGAATACCGGACCGGAAGTATTCGGCAGGTTATGTTCGTGACTTCTACCCAGAAAGTAAAAGAGATTACAGATCGTCAGTGCCATCAACAGAAAGACGGCTTCCCGGTACTGGAGCGAGACTTCTTCTTTGAATCGAAACAACGTAGCTCCCGTAAGGGCAATAATGCCAATGATGTACCAGAAAAAGGAAGTCGGAGCTACTCGCATGAAGCCGATCTTTAAGCTCTGGTAGATTTTCATGCCCGGTGAGAGTACGTTACCAAAGATGAGGTACGTCACGATAAGTCCTGTTCCCAGCAGGATTACATTGATGGCGTACCGTCGTACATAGGTTTGAACCAGGGGAAGAAATTTCGTTTTCTGACCAGACGGCCCCAGCAGTTCGCTACCCATCGTAAGAACTATGTACTCAACGTAGGCAATGGAGTAGAAAATGCCGAAACTGCGGTGGAGTACGAGAAGAAACGCTAGTAACAATCCCACGCTCCAGTGATCCGTTCCTTTTTTCCAGGCCAGCAGAGCTACGACAATCCACCAGTCCAGCCGAAGCGGACTCATCTGAAATTCAGCGTAGGTATCCGTGTAGTACGGAAAAAGCCGCATGATGAATACGACTACTAACAGGTAAAGAGCCAGTTGTTTAGCTTGAAAAACTTCCTTCGCCCACCAGAAAATCAATACACAGAAAATCCAGACCGAAGCTTGCCCTAGTACCTGAAAGTAATTCAGGTCAATATGCCATTTGAAGAACAAAGCGGCCAGCCCGGAAAGCAGTAAGTCATACTGAAAATAGATAGCTTTAATTGAAATACCACTGACTAAGGCATAGGCCGGAGCGAAGACAAAGGAGTAATCCCAATCAGAAGGACGTCCTCCCGCGATAAAACAGGGCACGGCCAGAGCAGCCAGCCACAACCAGGCGTGCCAGGGTTTATAATGGCTGGAAAGCCAGACCACCCCCGCTACAAACGCCGAAAGTCCCACCAAAACCGCTGGGTAATACCGAACACCTGTTCCGAATAAGAACCCATCGGCGGGTGGATGAAAACCCGCCCGAAAGAAAAATAGTACACACAGCCCCACGGCAGGCCACACGCTCCAGTTTTTCAGATAGACCGTTTTTATCAGTCCCCATCCTACTAATACCCACATGCTGCCGTGTAAAACAAACGCTTCAATGCCATCCGGCTCGGTCTGATTGGTGTATAGCCCGGTCAGCCCATACGCAATCGTAGGTGTTAAGGTTTCGGGCTTCGGCGGCGTCCACTGGTTCCAGATCAGTTCAGCAAATTGATAGAACAAGACATGGAGTACCGAAACACCTGCTCCAATCCACCATCCTAACTGAGCATACGGATGACGAAAGAGATAATAGAACGCTTTAGAATTCACCGGCAAAGGGGGTATAGACAGCAAAAGGTCTGGACCCTTGCGAGTCCAGACCCCTAAAATGAGAAAAATTTCTATACAAAAAACCGCGTCACGCCCGGCACCGCCACCGGATACAAGCCATTGGAATCCGGATTGAGTGGCATTTTCGCGTCCCAGCTATACTCAGCGGGTTGCAGACTCAGACCTGACATCAGGGCCGTATCCCATTCCATTACCTGACCCGAATACGTGGCCAGACGTCCGAGAATGGCCGTCATCGTGGATTTAGCTCCGTTTTCGGCATCGGCGAATTTGTATTCCCCTTTGGCGACCGCCGCAAACAACTCATCGTGCTCGGCCTGATAGGGGTTGTTTTCCGTTTTCTTGTTGAATTGGAACAGGGGCTTGCCTTTGTAATCGACAATCTTCGCATCCCCGCACAGGATTTTTCCTTTCGTACCCAGAATGGTTTCATCTACCTTGGCCCAAGTGCCTTTCATGTGACGGCACTCGGAATTCAGGATCGTACCGTCCGCGTACTCAAATTCAACGTGGTGGTGATCGAAAATTTCGCCGTAGTCCTTGCCTTTTCGCACTTCACGGCCACCCGTACCCTTGGCCCGAACCGGATACGATCCCTTGAACCAGTTGAATACGTCGATGTTGTGAATATGTTGTTCGTTGATATGATCACCGCATAACCAGTTGAAGTAGTACCAGTTACGCATCTGATATTCCATCTCGGTTTGTCCGTCTTTACGCGGATTTACCCACACGCCGTCGTTGTTCCAGTACACGTTTCCGGAAACAATGTCGCCGATCATGGCCTTGTTTTTCAGCAAAGCCCGGTACGAATTCTGATAGTGACGTTGCAGCCCTACCACAACGTTCAGCTTTTTCTTTTTGGCTTCTGCAGCAGCAGCCAATACTTTTTGCACACCCGCTGGATCCGTTGCTACGGGTTTTTCCATGAAAATGTGCTTACCCTGCCGAACGGCCTCTTCGAAATGAATGGGGCGGAATCCCGGAGGTGTCGCCAGAATAACGACATCGGCCAGGGGAATGGCTTTCGTGTAGGCATCGAAACCCACGAATTTATTATCCCCTACCGCGATTTTGTCGGCGGAACCTGAAGCCGTCAGGGCTTCCGTAATATTTTTCAGGCCACCTTCCATGCGATCCGCGAAGGCATCGGCTACGGCTACCAGCTTGACGTTTTGTTTGGTCGACAAAGCCTGTACCGCCGCTCCCGAACCGCGACCCCCGCAACCAACCAGAGCGATCTTAATTTCATCGGCTACGCTTGAATTGAAAAAACCGTCGGCCTTCGACGTAAGCGGTACGGCTAATAATCCACCAGCCAGCAACGAGCCAGCTTTCACAAAATCCCGGCGAGATTGAAAATCTTTGTTCATAGAAAAGGGTTTGAGTTTAGAGTTGATTAGTTCAGTTTTCCGTTTGCAATTTTCGGTTTTCAGTTAAGTCTCGACTTGAGAGCGTCATGCTATAATCTGATTGGCTTGTTTTGCGTCTGAGACGCTTAACGACTCCTGTCCCGATTCATTCCATGATCGTTATAAATCGGGTCAAATAAGTGACGCTTTAACTGAAAACAGTAAACCGAAAACTGTAAACTTTACTGTCCCAGCATTTTCTTGAAAAATGCTTCCGCTTCTTCGGGGCTGGGTTGTTTGACGGGTCGGACGACTCGGAAACCTACGAAATCGCCGTCGGTAAGCCACCATTTCGAGCGGGGTACTTGCGGATCCCGCTGATTCCAGTCTTCAACCTGAGCCAGACGATCCGCACTACGTAGCTCGGCAGCTTTGCTTTTAAAACTACCACCACGGGCCGTGTGATACGCCCGCGGTGCCGTACGTTCAATGATAAAACCGCTTTCAGGACGGGCGGCCAGTTTCTCAAAATACTTGGCATCGTACATGTCCATCGTCCACTCTGACACATTTCCCAGCATATCGTACAGACCATACGCGTTGGGTTTCTTCTGCCCTACTTTATGATACGCATCTTTACTGTTGCTTCCGTACCAGGCAAACTGAGCCAGCGTGGCAGCCTGTACGCCCGTAGGATACGCCGTTTTACTACCCGCCCGACAGGCATATTCCCATTCGGCTTCGGTAGGCAGACGGTAGAAGATACCCGTTTTTTTCCATAACCATTTGCAGTACATGATGGCCGTATAGGGCTGCATGGAGTTGGCCGGGAAACCGCCTTCTTTTCCCATACCCCAGGTCAGGTCAATGTACTGAGCCGTGGGCCGTGAGATGGCGTCTGGCTTGGGTTTTACATCTTTTTCGTCGAAACGGAAGGGGAAAAACTGATCGTGGGTAATCTCCGTGGCCGACATCCAGAAGGGTTCTACTTTCACTTTGACCTGCGGCCCTTCATCCGCCTGGCGTCCGGCCTCCGCTACCGGACTTCCCATTAGAAACTCGCCCGCCGGAATGGGAACCATACTGATTTTAACGGGTATTCCGGCAAAATCCTGTTCATACGGTTTGCCTTCCTGAGCCTGGGCCTGAGCTACTGAAACCAGCCCCAGCGATGTAAGTAAAGAAAAGGTAAGCGTACCAAGCGTATTTCGGAAAGTCACAATGCGTTGATTAAGAGGTTACGAACTAAAACGTCTTTAGTACTAATAGAAAAATACAGGGGAAACTTACTCTTCTTTGAAGAATTTTTTAAATCCTGGGGAAGTAAAGGTTTTCAAACCCGAAGGCTGATTATCCAGAATTAAGATTTCAGACTGTTCCAATTCCGCCAGTTTCAGAGCCTGCGGTACGGGTAACAGATAACAGGCCGTCGACAGCCAATCGGCCTGAGCGGCGTCTTTGGATAGTACCGTCACCTGCCGCTGATAGGTCACCCCCAGTCCGGTTTTGGGAGAAACAATGTGCGAGTAATTTTTACCGCCCATGCGAATGGCCTGATACGCGTCGCCCGAGGTAGAAATAGCCATTTGTTGCAGTACTAACCAACTCGCCAGTAATTCGCCCTGCTGGTTGGGCAGTTCGATACCAACCGTCCAGCCCGCATCCGGATTTTTACCGATGGCCATATTACCCGCGGCGTCACATAAGCTTTCCGCAAAACCCGCCTTCTGCATGATTTCCAGCATTCGCTGGGCGGCGTAGCCCTTCCCGATTGCCCCTAGATCCAGTTTAGTACCCGGACGTTTCAGCAGGATCGTATGATTTTTCGCATCGAACTGAAGGTACTGCGTTCCCGTAGTCGCCAGGGCTTTCTGGCGTACGGTCGGCGAAGGCAGTTGTTTGCTCTTACGCGATTGCCGCCAGAGTTGCGTGAGTTGGCCTACCGTTACATCGAAGGTTTTCGAGCTTTTCTCCCAGGCCATCCGGGAAGTCCAGAGAATATCCCACAACGCCGGGGATACCCGAACGGCTTTCCCCGACCCGGCCGTCTGACTCAGGCGACTCAATTCCGAATCAGGCAGATAATCACTGAAAATCAAATTTAGTGAATCGACCGCTGCAAAAGCCTGCGTAGCGGCCTGAGCAGCATTTACGGAATCAGCCGTCCAGACCTGTACCGTAAACATCGAACCCATTTTGGGTTGCTGAAAAATGAGCTTGCGAGCCTGAGCCTGCGTACTAAATGCCGCCAGTACAAGTCCAACGAACAGGAGTAATTTTTTCACGTCTCAAAACTAGATGAAATCCCTACCGTTTCTGTCCTCCACTTTCGCCAAAGCTGAGCGAATTCTATCCTTTTTGAAAAGCCGACCGCAATTCTTCCCGATCGTCGAAATGATTTTTTACTCCTTTGACGTCCTGATACGTTTCATGGCCTTTTCCCGCTACGAGAATGACATCTTTGGACTGAGCCAGCGATACGGCCCTAGCAATGGCTTCCCGGCGATCAACCAGTACCGTTACTTCGGCCGGGGTATCATTCGGTACGCCTTTCTTCATATCCTCCAGAATGGCCTCCGGTTCTTCGTTCCGTGGATTGTCCGAAGTCAGAATCACGTGATCCGAAAACTGACAGGCAATCCGGGCCATTTCGGGGCGTTTGGTTGCATCCCGATTGCCACCGCAACCCACCACGGTAATAATCTGTTCGTTACCCTGCCGCAGTTCGGCGATGGTTTCGAGTACGTTTTTCAGGGCATCGGGCGTGTGGGCGTAATCCACAATTCCGACGATATGATCAGGCGAGATCACCTGTTCGAAGCGTCCCGGAGGTGGTTGCAGTGCCGAAAGTTCGGTCAGCACTTCTGCCGGATCCTCGTCCATGAGAACCGCCGCTCCGTATACCCCCAGCAAATTGTAGGCGTTGAAATTTCCAATTAACTGAAAGTGAACCTGATGACTATCGACTTCCATTTCCAGTCCATAAATCGAATCGGCCAGTAGCTTACCTTTAAAGCTAGCTCCCGTTTCCAGCGAGTACGTTTCCCGACGGGCTACGGTATTCTGCACCATGATGCGGCCCCTGGGATCGTCGGCGTTTACCAGAGCAAAGGCCGTTTTCGGTAGCTGATCAAAAAAGCCCTTTTTTGCTTTAATGTAGGCGTCGAAGGTCTTATGAAAATCCAGGTGATCGTGGGTAATATTCGTGAAAATACCTCCCGCAAACTGAACACCCGCAATGCGTTGCTGCACTACGGCGTGCGAGGAAACTTCCATAAACACATGCGTACAGCCTTTATTGAGCATGTCAGCCAGTAAGGCATTCAGCGTCAGTGAATCGGGCGTGGTATGCGTAGATGGGATAATCTCGTCTTCCACCTGATTCTGTACCGTCGAAATCAGTCCGCAACGGTGGCCCAAGGCCCGAAATAATCGAAATAACAGCGTTACGGTCGTCGTTTTTCCGTTGGTACCCGTCACCCCCACGAGTTTGAGTTTCGATGAAGGTTGTCCGTAGAAATTCGACGCCGCAAAACCCATCGCACGGGACGCATCTTTCGACTGAATGTAAGTAACTCCTTCCTGTAACGTTTCGGGTAAACGCTCGCACAGAATCGCCGTGGCTCCTAATTCAATGGCTTTCGGTATAAAATCGTGACCATCGACCTGGGTACCGGGAATGGCCACAAAGAGCGTACCGGGAACGACTTTTCGGGAATCAAAGGTGAGGGTACTGATTTCCAGATCAGTGGACCCTGCCACTGCCTCGAGTGAAACTTTATAGAGAATGTCTTTGAGAAGCATACGGAATAGGCATCAGGCCCGTTTAGGTGCCAAAAATACGGGCTCAATTGAAAAGTGAATACAAACGATGAAGTGATTTCCGATTCAATGCCGGAAAGGAGACTCGCCGCTTTCTGATTCTGCCGGAGAAATTAGCTAATGCTCAGAAAATTAAGCCGTACCTTTGTAGCGTGAAAAAAACGATTGCAGTGATTGGCGGAGGAGCCGCCGGTTTTTTTGGAGCGATTGCCGCAGCGGAAACGTATCCGCAGGCCCGGGTGGTCTTGTTTGAAAAAGGACGGAATGTGCTGTCCAAAGTTCGTATTTCGGGCGGGGGTCGCTGTAACGTGACGAATGCCGCCGCTACGGTTGCCGACTTGCTCAAGGGGTATCCCCGAGGAGCGAAGTTTCTCAAACCCCTCTTTCCGCGTTTTTCCAATCAGCATACCATCGAATGGTTCGAGCAGCGGGGAGTGAAATTAAAAACGGAAGCCGATGGCCGAATTTTCCCAACTACGGATTCCTCCGAAACCATTGTTCGCTGTCTGCAACAGCAGGCTCAGCAAGCGGGTGTTGAACTTCAGTTGAGTACCCCAATCCGCCAGATTCGTCCCGTGGATGCCGGTTTTGAACTGGTTGGAACGGATGAAACAATCTTCGCGGTGGATCGGGTGCTGGTGACGACGGGCGGACATCCGCAACTTACGGGCTATCAGTGGTTGAGCGAACTGGGGCTTTCCATTCTGTCTCCCGTGCCTTCGTTGTTTACATTCAATATTCCCGATTCTTTTACCCGCGAGTTGCCCGGTCTTTCCGTTTCCGACGCTCTGGTACGACTGGCGGGTTCCAAACTGCAACAGGAAGGCCCCGTACTGATTACCCACTGGGGCTTAAGCGGTCCTGCGGTACTGAAACTTTCGGCCTGGGCTGCCCGCGAACTGGCGGAAACCAATTACCAGTTTACGAGTCTGGTGAACTGGACGAATGAAAAACCGGAAGCTGCCCGTACCTCACTGGAAGCGTTCAAAAAGCTGAATGCTGGGAAGTTCGTGGCTACGGTCGCTCCGTTCGGCATTCCCAACCGCCTCTGGCGGGCCTTACTCGTTGAAAATGAAATCAAAGACCAGGTTCGTTGGGTTGATTTAAACGGTAAGCTTTTTAACCGGTTACTGGAAAATCTGACCAACGGAACGTTTCAGGTACAGGGCAAAACGACCTTCAAGGAAGAGTTTGTTACCTGCGGCGGTATCGCTTTGAATCAGCTTCACCCGCAAACCCTGGAAAGCAAGGCGATCCCCGGTCTGTACTTCGCGGGCGAGGTGCTCGACATCGACGGGATTACAGGTGGGTATAACTTTCAGGCCGCCTGGACTACGGGCTGGATTGCCGGACAATCCATCGGCCAGGGGCTGTAGTTTAGGAATCAGCGTGCAGAATTTTTTCGGGATTTTCTTCGTAGTCTACGCCCGAAAACAAATGAATGTACAGCACCCGCGAGGCCCGAAAAGTAAAGGGTACCGATATGACAATCAGGGCAATCGAAACGCCAATGTATACAAAGGGCGAAGGGTCGTTGAAGAGGTAAAACAGCACCATAGCCGTGGCCAGAATGATACCCGTAGTCAGGCCGTAACTTACGTACATGGCTCCGATGAAGAAGCCCGGTTCGCGTTCAAACCGCAGGCCGCATTCGGGACAGTACTTATGCATCTGGTCAAACTTGGTAACCTGCCACAGGGGATACTTGAACATTTTTCCTTCCCGGCAGCGGGGGCAACAGCCGCCCGCTACGGCTTCGAGTTTACTGCGTTTCATAGGTAACAAGTGGTTATAGGGTCAGGTGATGATGTATTTATTTTGTTTGAGAAGTCCTTCTTTCGTCCCATTTAGATGGCTGAGAGAGTCGAAAACCTTACTCACACCAACCATTGCGTGTATGTAAACGAATTCTGTTAACCTTACCAACTTTCCATTCTTCCTGATTCCCTTACAAGTCTACCCTAAATCGCTTCCGTGTGTAATGACTTTGGTCAGTTTAGGGTAAAAAACGCCGTAGGGCACCGTACGTCCATGTTCCGGCCAGAGCCGCTACCAGGGTGATTAGTACCACGGAATAACCGGCTCCAATCTGGGCGAACAACGGGCCGGGACAGGCTCCGGTTAAGGCCCAGCCAAAACCGAATAGTAATCCACCGTAGATTTGTCCCGGTTGAAACACCTTATCCGAGATTCGAATTGGCTCGCCCGTCAAGGCTTTGACTTTCAATCGTTTCAACAGAAATACGGATACCATGCCCGTTAATACGGCCGAGCCGATCACGCCGTACATGTGAAAACTTTCCAGCCGGAACATTTCCTGAATTCGAAACCAGGAGACGATCTCAGCTTTCACAAAAACAATGCCAAAAAACATTCCGACGATCGCATACGGTACTAACGAACCCAGCGAAAGGCGGGCTTTTGGGTCGTTCGATACGGCAGGGATAAATTCTTCCGATTCGGTTTTCATCGTATTCAAAACGTAGTAGAAGTTACAAAGACAAAATCCAGGGCAGACCGAGCCAGGTCATCAGAAAACCGCCGATCATGAAACAAACCGTTGCCACCAGCGAGGGCCATTGCAGGTTGGATAGGCCCATGATGGCGTGACCGGAAGTACAGCCTCCCGCCCATCGGGTACCGAAACCGACCAGAAAACCGCCTACCACCATCAGGATGAAGCCGCGAAGGGTAAGCAAAGCGGACCAGGAAAATAAGTCGTGTGGAATGAGCCCACGAAAGTCCGTTACGTGTTGAGCAGCCAGGGCTTGTTTCGTCGCCGGAGCAATCTGAATAAACGCGGGATTGGACAGAAACGTACCCGCCACCAAGCCACCCACGAATACGCCGCCCACAAAGAAGAGATTCCAGCTTTCCTTCTTCCAATCGTACTGAAAAAAGGGAATTCCCGCGGGTAGACAGGCTGCACAAATGTGCCGTAGTGACGAAGAAATACCGAAGGTTTTATTGCCCAACAGGAGCAGAATCGGCACGGTCAGTCCAATGAGCGGACCTGCCACGTACCAGGGCCAGGGTTGCGTAAGCCATTCCATGAAGAGACGAAAAAATACAGAGGTTTTAATCTGAAGGGAAAGCTTCATCCCTGCATACAGGGATGAAAATCGCTCAAAAGGTATTCTTTTGAACGAATAAAACTCAGTCCGCATCCACGATCTTCCTGAATGCGTAACCGAGTTTTTCGTAATCTTACTCAGCCAGTTGTCCGCTAGCCGTCGGTATATTGGTTTTGGCAATTGCTCCAAAGCCACCCGCCACTTCCCGTACCTGATCATAGCCGCGAGCTTTGAGGATTGAAGCCGCAATCATGGAGCGATAACCACCCGCACAGTGTACGTAAAAAGGTTCGTCTTTGGGAAATTCAGCCATCTGTTCGCTCAGGGAAGCCAGGGGAACGTTATCGGCACCCGCAATGTGGCCCCCTTCGAATTCAGTGGCTTTACGAACGTCTTTGACTATCGTTTTTTCGGGATCAAAACCAGCCGCAAAGGTTTCCGCCGCTACCGATTCAATCTGATCTACTTCTTTGTTTGCGGTTCGCCAGCTTTCCATACCCCCTTCCAGGAAGCCCAGTACCTGATCGTAACCCACCCGCGAAAGCCGCGTAATGACTTCTTCTTCGCGACCCGGTGCTGTGACCAGTAACAGGGGCTGATTGATGTCGGTGATGAGCGTACCCACCCAGGGAGCAAAGTCGCCGTCGATGCCAATGTTGATGCTCCGGGGAATGAACGCCTGGGCAAATTCCTGAGCTTTTCGGGTATCAAGTACCAGGGCTCCCGTTTCGTTCGCGACGACTTCAAACGCTTCCGGTGAAAGCGGGTGGTTACCCCGTTTGAGTACCTTTTCGACCGGCTCCGTACCCGCCTTGTTCAGGCGAACGTTTTCGGGGAAGTACGCGGGCGGCGGCGTTAGTCCATCGGTAACGGCCGTAATGAAATCCTCCTTGCTTTGCGGTTGCAGGGCATAGTTTACTTCTTTCTGATGACCCAGCGTATCGAAAGTTTCCTTACTCATGTTTTTGCCGCAGGCCGAACCCGCTCCGTGAGCCGGATACACGATGACGTCGTTGGACAAAGGCAGAAGCTTGGAACGCAGGGAATCATAAAGCATACCGGCCAGATCGTCCTGCGTGAGGTCGGCTTTCTGGGCTAAATCCGGGCGACCCACATCCCCAATAAACAGCGTATCGCCCGTAAAGACGGCATTTTCTTTGCCGTTTTCGTCCAGTAACAAAAAGCAGGTTGACTCAAGCGTATGACCCGGCGTATGCAACACGCGAATGCGGCAGTCGCCCAGTGTGAACTCCTGACCATCTTCGGCAATCAGGGCTTCAAAAGCCGGAGCAGCATTCGGACCGTAGACGATGGGTGCTCCCGTTTTCGCCGACAGATCCACGTGACCCGATACGAAATCCGCGTGAAAGTGGGTCTCGAAGATATACTTGATCGTTGCTCCGTTACGGGCAGCTTTGTTCAGATACGTCTGCACTTCCCGCAGGGGATCAATAATAGCGGCCTCGGTGCCCGACTGGAGGTAATATGCTCCCTGAGCCAGACAGCCCGTATAAATTTGCTCAATTATCATAACGATTCGTCGTGTTGTTGAAGTAAAATGGGGAAAGCTTTTACGTAATCAATGCGTTTACATACTGGCTTTCTGACGAATGACCTGCTCCATTTGCTGAGCCGTCAGTACGCCCGATTGTCGCCAGAGTTGCTGGCCGTTCTGGTACAGGGCCAGCGTTGGTACCGACTGGATTTGCAGTTGCTGAGCCAAGGCCGGATTTTTATCAATGTCAATTTTGACGACCGTTAACTGATCGCCCAGTTTTTCCTTGACTGCTTTCAGGTACGGAGCCATCATTTTACAGGGTCCACACCATTCGGCAAAAAAATCGATCAGTACGGGTTTATCCGAGGCGATGAGTTGTTGAAAGTTTCCGTTCATGGATGAGTGTATTTTGGGTTTAGAGTTTAGAGTTTTGAGTTCAGGGTTTTGAGTTTTCCCAACAGGGTTCCGTTTTAACCACAGAGGTACTCAAAGTTTGGCACGGAGGTACATTAAGTTATAAACGTCGCGTCTTTGCTTCTGCTTCGTTCTTGGCGAAAAACAACCCCAAACGCCAAACACTCAACTCTAAACGCTCCTACTAAAACCGTACCTTTTCCCGAATGACTCGTTCGAGTTTGTCGGCGTAAATGCCACCCGCCTGCCGCCAGAGTTGCTTGCCTTTCTGGTACAGAATCAGGGTCGGTACGGAATCTACTTTAAGGTGTTTTTTCAGGCCCATGTTCTTCTCGGCGTCAATTTTAATAATGGTCAGATCGTCGCCGAAAATGTCCTTCACCGTATCCAGTTCGGGAGCCATCTTCTTACAGGGCTTGCACCAGTCGGTATAAAATTCGAGCAGTACGGGCTCGTCCGAGGCGATAATTTCTTCAAATGTTCCGTTCATAAAAGTCTTCTGTCTATACTAAATTGTTTCGAAAGTCCGGGTTTAGAATACTAACTCTTTTAACAGAATACCCGTTCCCATCAGTAAGGTAAACCAGCCAAAGGCTGGCTTGAGTACCTGGCCGGGAATGCGTCGGGAAAGCCCCGTACCTACCACCACGCCCAGTAAGGTCAGACTGGTAAATTCCCCAAGAAATTTCCAATCCATCGTATGTTGTCCCAGATCGCCCAGAAAGCCAATGCAGGAGTTTATGGCAATGATCATCAGCGAAGTACCCACGGCTAACTTCATCGGCAGCCGTACGAAGTTGGCCAGTACCGGAATGATCAGAAAACCTCCCCCGACGCCCACAAAGCCCGTAAGCGTACCCACCAGCAGCCCTTCGACGAAGATGAGTGGATAGTTTAGCCGCTTTCGGATTTCTTCACCCGTATCGACCCGCTCCCGCCGTCCGCGAATCATCGACTGAGCCGATAACACCATCAGTACCGCAAAGAGCAGCATCATGAGTGTACTTTTCGTTACCACCCAGCCGTTGCTTTCCATCACGACTTCGGGTAAGGCCGGAACGAGGTACTTGCGGGAAATAAACACCATCATAAACGACGGAAACGAGAAAAACAACGCCGTTCTGGGGCTGGAGAGTCCTCGCCGCAGGTAATCGACCGAGCCCAGCAACGAAGCTGAGCCGACAATAAGCAAACTATAGGCCGTAGCAATCGACGGAGGCAGCTTAAAAATATAAACCAGCACGGGTACCGTCAGAATCGAACCACCCCCGCCTAACAAGCTGAGTAATAAGCCAATAAAGATGGCTAAACCAAAACCTATAATCTCCATACTACATGCGGCATTCGCAGTTCTCAATGCAGGCAATCAGCTTGAGTACGTCCCGTTCTTTTAACGAATAATAGCGATTCTGTCCTTCCTGTTCGGCCCGTAGAATGCCTTTTAGCTTCATGTTGATCAGGTGGTGCGAAAGCAGCGACTGTTCACATTCCAGCACGCGGGCCAGCTCTTTTACACTCATCCGTTCCTGGGTACCGAGCAAATCGATGATGGCCAGCCGGGTCGGGTGAGCGACGGTTTTCAGAATGAACGCCGCTTTTTCGAGTTTTTCCTTACTCTGATTTTTTTCAGTGATCGTCATACGAGGTCTTGAATGATCGCTCAAATATATGAACATATTTTCATATAATCCTGTAAATTCTATTTCTCCGGCGTGATTTCCCGGCTATCCGCGTATTTTTATCCCTTCAATCCTTAAACAAATCCGTATGCTCATCGCTGCCATCGTCGTGTATCTACTCCTGAATCTGGGGGTCGGCCTCTGGGCGTCTCGACGGGTAAAGAATACGGAAGACTTTGTACTGGCGGGGCGAAAACTCAATTTTGCCCTGGCTTCGATGGTGACCTTTGCCACCTGGTTCGGGTCGGAAACGATGATGGGAGCACCGGGACGTTTTGTACGGGAAGGCTTTCTGGGCGTGATCGAAGATCCGTTTGGAGCGGGCTTGTGTCTGGTATTGGTTGGACTATTTTACGCCCGGATCTTTTACCGCTGGAATATCATCACCTTCTGCGATTTTTTCGGGTTACGGTACGGAAAGTCCGCCGAACTGCTCTCGGCATTACTGATTGTTCCCTCCTATTTCGGCTGGATTGCCGCCCAGCTGGTTTCCATGAGTATCATCGGACAAACCGTTTTTGACGTACCCATGTCCACGGGTATCTGGGCCGGAGCGGGCCTTGTCATGGTGTATACGCTGACGGGTGGGATGTGGTCGGTCTCCATTACCGATTTTCTGCATAATATCATCCTGATCGCCGGACTGGTCATTCTGCTGGTCATTTTATGGATGCAAACCGATAATGTAAGTGCCGTATTCGCCCGACAACCCGATGGATTCTTCCGCGTCATTCCGCACCGTTTTTCCTGGCACGAATCCACCGAGTACGTCGTTGCCTGGATTACGATTGGGTTAGGATCCATTCCCCAGCAGGATGTTTTTCAACGGGTGATGGCGGCGAAAGATGCCAACACGGCCGTAAAATCCGCCGTCACAGCCGGGTTTCTGTACTGGACGGTGGCGTTTTTTCCACTGCTCATTGCGTTGCTGGCCGTACGACTTCATCCCAAATTATTGCAGGGTGATCCGCAGTTGATTCTTCCCAACATGGTATTGCAACACGCTCCGCTGGCCGTTCAGATTCTGTTTTTCGGAGCCTTGATTTCGGCCCTGCTCAGTACCACGTCGGGGGCAATTCTGGCCCCGGCGGCGGTGGTAGGCGAAAACCTGGTTCGCCCTTTTTTTCCAAAGCTGACCGATCAGCAACTTCTGCTCTCCATTCGGCTTTCGGTACTGGGCGTCACCGCGGCGGCAGTCTGGATGGCCCTGGAACAACAGGATGTATTTGAGCTGGTCAGCGAGTCTTCGGCCTTTAGTCTGGTATCGCTGTTTATTCCCATGACAGCGGGGCTATATTGGAAACGGGCTTCACTAGCGGGTTGTCTACTCTCCATGAGTCTGGGTCTGCTTAGCTGGATGTTAAGTGCTTATCTGAATACCGCGACAAACCCGATTGTGTACGGATTACTGGCCAGTGGCGTAGGGATGTGGGGCGGATCGCTGGTGTTTCGGCAGCGGGGGA
Source organism: Siphonobacter sp. BAB-5385 (assembly GCF_002261125.1). Taxonomy (NCBI): domain Bacteria; kingdom Pseudomonadati; phylum Bacteroidota; class Cytophagia; order Cytophagales; family Cytophagaceae; genus Siphonobacter; species Siphonobacter sp. BAB-5385. The sequence continues at coordinate 49,400 of NZ_NMPS01000190.1, forward strand.
AAGTAACGGATTCTGTGGGTTAAACGGGAATACTGTTTCATGGTTACGGCTTACACATCCGAAAGAATCCTGGGGTAAAACCCCAGGCTAGTGAAATTGAACCCCGTTGGGGTTCGTACGTCGCTAGTCCGGATTCATAATTCGACCAGCGTAATCATCCTCAAACAAAATGGCCCGAAAGTGTTAGAACCTTCGGGCCATAATTGATACAAGTAATCGGTTAATCCACAATCATCTTAAATCCTTCTCCGTGGAGATTGATGAGTTGAATCCGTTCGTCGGACCGCAAGTACTTCCGGATTTTAGTCAGATACACATCCATACTGCGGGCGTTGAAATAGCTGTCGTCCCCCCAGATGGCTTTCAGAATGTAACTTCGGCTCAGCGGCTGGCCCAGGTGCTGACAGAAAATTTTCAGAAGCTCGGCTTCACGACTGGTTAATTTCTGCACGTCGTCGCCGTGGGTGAGCGTTTGCCGTTCGGCATCGAACGTGAGGGTACCGATTTGAAAAAGGCGGTTTGACTTCTGTTCTTTTTGTTCATTCCGCTGACTCCGCCGCAGAATGGCCTCCATCCGGGCCACCAGTTCCTCCATGTTGAAAGGCTTGGTCAGATAATCATCTCCGCCGAGTCGGAAACCTTGCAGGGTATCTTCCTTCATGGCTTTGGCCGTCAGAAAAATAATGGGAATATCCGCATTGGCCTGACGAACTTCCTTCGCCAGCGTAAAGCCGTCTTTTTTAGGCATCATGACATCAAAAATGCACAGATCATACGACTGCTTCACGAACTGATTCAGGGCTTCATCGCCGTCGCGGGCCAGGTCGGCCGGGTATCCTTTCAAGGTTAAATATTCCTGTAATAACGTTCCTAAATTCGGATCGTCTTCGGCGAGTAAGATTTTCATTTCTGTTGCTCTTTACGTTCAATGCTAAAAATCGGAGCGTCGGTTAGACGTACGGCAGGGTTATTTCAAAGGTACTCCCCTTGCCCGGCGTACTGTCTACTTTGATGCTGCCTTTATGTTCGTCGACAATTTTCTTTACGTAACTCAGGCCCAATCCGAAGCCCTTCACATCGTGCACGTTTCCCGTCGGAACCCGGTAAAACTGCTCGAAAATATGCCGTAGGGCCTCTTTATTCATACCAATGCCTTTGTCGCTGACGGTGATCTTCAAGGCACCGGTGGCGTTTTCGGTACGAATGCTGACATCCGTGGTTTCGCCTGAGTACTTGATGGCATTATCCAGCAAGTTAAAAATCAGGTTGGTTAAATGTACTTCATCCCCCGTAATGATCGAAGGATTGGCCTGTAAATGCGTCTCCAGAATACCATTACGAGCTTCTACCTGCGGACTTAAGCTGTGTACAACGGTCTCGATCAACTCGTGCATATCCGTCTGTTCGCGGTTCATGCGAACTTCCCCCCGATCAAAACGGGCGGCCTGCAAAACTTTTTCTACCTGTGAGCCCAGCCGCTGGTTTTCATCCCTGATAATGCCCAAATATCGTTTGAGCATCGTCGGCGAAGCAGCTACGGCATCATCCTCCAGCATCTGGGTGGCCAGCGAAATGGTGGATACGGGTGTTTTAAACTCGTGGGTCATGTTGTTGATGAAGTCATTTTTCATGTCCGAAAGCTTTTTCTGTCGAACAATCGTACTCATGGCCACATAGAAACACACCCCCATCACCAGAATCAGAATTACGGAACTAATCAGCGTCGTCCAGACCTGCTCGGCCAGATAACTTTGGCGTTCCGGAAAGTATACAAACAGCATATTGTCCGTCGCCAGCAAATCCGAAGGGAAAAGCTGCATACTGTACCCCGCCAGCAGACGATCTTCGCGGTACCCCGGCGAAGAGGTGAAGACAAAATCGTGCGGGTTGTCATCCGAACGCAAGCCATATTCAAACGGCAGATCGATGCCGCGTAGCTGAAATTCGTACTTCAGCAACGAGTCCAGTATAGTCATATCCACCCGTTGCGTCAGCGGACGATCATTCGTGAGCAAATCCAGGAATACCTCCCGCATCACTCTCGATTTCTGTTCGGCTTTCTCGTACTCCGTCAGCGGACGCGATTTACTACTATCTACCCGCCGCAGGGACCGTTTGGGTTCTTTGACCACCACGGTTCGAGGTTTCGTCTTCGCTGGTTTCGTCGCCGTATTTTTGCTCTTTGAACCCGTTACGCGACTCGACAGAAAACGACTGACCGAGTCTTTCCGAAGCTTGGCCGTTTCTACATCCCGTCGCAGGTTACGAAACATGGTTTCATCGTACCGTTTCTCCAATTCTTCCCGCGAACGGTCAGCCGTATTGTTTGGACCATCATTGCGGTAATACTCACCAATGTAGTGCATTTCCGCTTCCGTCAGTTGACCACTCGGGCGACCCAGTACATCGGAAGGAGCCGTTACCCGGCCATAAAATTCCCATTGCTGTACAATGGGGGTCTGGGAGGCATACTTGCGGGTAATGGTTGCCGGATCCGCAGTGGTGACGGGTTTGGTCGGCGATTGCTGTTTTTTACTCTTTACAATTTGAGGCGTTTTTACGGTTTTCTGCGGAATCGCCAGATGCTGTAGCTGCTCCTTGCGTCGTTCGGCGGCCAACTGCCGATTGGTCAATACCGTTACCTCCACTTTTTCCAGTTTATGCACCACGGCATCCATGGCCTCAGTTACGGTCCCGTCAAACTGATCGGCCTTGGCATTCAGCGTTTCCCGAATCCCAAATACCTGAAATACCACCAGCCCAATAAGAGCCAGCGACATCAAAGCCACCAACCAACGGATTTTTTGTTGCGTCATTTTTACTTTTCGCGGGTCTCTCTACCTGTTTTATGCTGACTGTTTAACGAAGGTATGACCCAGATTCTTCCCCGGAAGATGCCAAAGTTATCAGTTTAAGCATTTTTAACAAGTCTCCGGCTCATTTGTCCCAACAAATCATGCCCGATCGTGCAACATTGGTTCTGCTTCGCCTGTCCTTGATTCACGAAACCAAACCAACTCGTTTATGCGTTTGCCATCCTTACTTGTTGCAGTGATCCTTGTATCCGCGGGCACGACTTTCGCTCAGGAAAAAAGTACTTCCAAGAAAGAAAAAGAAAAGCTTCGGCTTCATTACGAACGGTCGAATGGGACTACGGTCATCAGATTGACCGCACGTTCGACACCCAGGAACAACTGGACCGATTCGTTGATTCGTTGAATAATACCCAGTCTCCGGGCGGCCGTACCCGAATCATTATTGGTGACGAAGCCGACGTATTGAAGCGATTGGAGAACGGAGACTATCAAGTCCAGACTTTCCGTACGCCCAAACCACCCAAGGCTCCCAAAGCTCCCCGCACCTACCGCAACGACGAGCCACTCGCCCGGGGCGAATGGGAGAAGTTCGATCAGGAAATGGAACGCTTTGGCCGGGACATGGAACGCTGGGGTAAAGATTTTGGGGAGAAGTTCGGCAACGAATTCCGGTACCGGGCTCCGCAATTGAAGCGACAGCTGAACCTGGCTCCGCAGGTACTGACCTGGGAAGGGGGCAGTTCGTCCAGCACCGTACGCAGCCTGAGCGTATACCCGAATCGGCCCTTTAATCAAACCCTGAATTTACGTTTTACGTCTCCGGTCAAGGGTGACGTAACGATTCTGGTCACGGATGTAAAAGGACGTGAAGTAGCCAAAGAAGTAATAAAAGATTTTGAGGGTGATTTCGTAGGTCAGATCACGCTGACGAAAAAAGCCGAAAAAGGTACCTTCTTCGTGACCGTTACGCAGGGCGAAGACGGCACCGTGAAACGCGTGGTGATTGAATAAGGATTGCTTCGTAAGCAAACCAAAGAGCTGGCAACGATGGCGTTACCAGCTCTTTGTATTTTAAAACCGAGATTCCATTCACTATCAACCAACCACTAGTACCTATCAACTCTCCGTCTGCCCGCACAAAATTCATCTCCCCCAAAGAACATATTCCCTCAGCCATTCTTTATCTTTGCCGCATGCGAATCCTTGCGTTGTTTCTGGCTTTGTACACGTTGATTCTTTCGGTAGCTCCCTGTACCGAGCATCACCACGTACGTACGGCCTCAACAACGACACAGGTAAGTATCCAGACGCAGGATCACGATGAAGATTCGCACGAACACGCCCTGTGTTCGCCCTTTTGCGTCTGCCATTGTACGGGTGGCTTTGTAGCTACGCTCCTGACCGTACCCGAGTTTACCAGTACCTCCCTTTCTCTTTCGCCAGACAAACCTTCGTTCTGGTACATCCTCGCCCAGCCGCAAGGCTATGCTTTTTCGATCTGGCAACCGCCCCTGCAGGCCTAAGCCGGGAGCAGTGTGTCCATACGATCCGTTTTTTCTGGAAAATGGATGATTTTTCCGCACGCATATGTCGCTTGGTATCAAGAATGCTTCGGTAGGCGTACGGTACTTGCTTCCCTCTTTTCTCCCATTTTACCGTTCATCTTTCGTATTTTCTTTCCATGCTGGATAAAATCATTCGGTTTTCGATTGACCATAAACTCATTGTGGGCGTGGTCATTCTGGCTCTGATTGGCTGGGGGTCGTACTCCCTAAGTCGCTTGCCCATCGATGCCGTTCCCGACATTACCAATAATCAGGTGCAGATCATTACCCTGACGCCTTCGCTGGCGGCTCCCGAAGTCGAACGGCTCATTACCTTTCCTATTGAACAAACGATGGCCAGTATTCCGGAAATTGAGGAAGTACGCTCCATTTCCCGCTTTGGTTTGTCTGTGGTTACCGTCGTTTTTCACGAAGAAACGGACCTGTACTGGGCCCGACAGCAGGTAAACGAACGTCTTACCGAGGCCAAGAACCTGATTCCGGAAAACGTAGGCAACCCGGAACTTTCGCCCATCTCAACCGGACTCGGCGAAATTTACCAGTATACCCTTCACGCCAAAAAAGGCTACGAAAAGCAGTACGACGCCATGAGTCTGCGGAGTATTCAGGACTGGTATGTACGGCGACAATTGCTGGGTACACCCGGCGTTGCGGAAGTTAACAGCTGGGGCGGATTTCTGAAACAGTACGAAGTGGCGGTTCAGCCCGAAAAACTTCGCAGTTACAACCTCAGCATCAGCGACATTTTCACGGCTCTGGAAAGGAATAACCAGAACTCCGGTGGGGCGTATATCGACAAAAAACCTACGGCTCTTTTCATCCGGTCGGAAGGCTTGGTAGGTACGCTGGAAGATATTGAAAAGATCGTCGTCAGGAATACTACTGCCGGTACGCCCATTCTCATTCGTGACGTGGCTCAGGTACGTTTCGGTTACGCCAATCGGTACGGGGCTCTGACCCGGAATGGTGAAGGAGAAGCCGTGGGCGGTTTGGTAATGATGCTGAAAGGGGAAAACTCGAACGAGGTCGTGAAACGAGTCGAAAAACGGGTCGAGCAGATTCAGAAAACCCTACCCGAAGGCGTCGTCATTGATCCTTTTCTGGTACGCAGTGAACTCGTTGAACGAGCCATTGGTACCGTTACGCAAAACCTGGTCGAGGGAGCCCTCATCGTCATTTTCGTACTGGTTCTGTTTCTGGGGAACTGGCGGGCGGGCCTCATTACGGCTTCGGTGATTCCACTGTCCATGCTTTTTGCCTTTTCGCTGATGAAATGGCTGGGCGTATCGGGCAATTTGATGAGCCTCGGAGCCATTGACTTCGGACTGATTGTCGATGGCTCGGTGATCATTGTGGAAGCTACGTTGCACCACTTTGGCTTACGAAAACCAGGTCGACTCACGCAGGCCGAAATGGATGAAGAAGTGTACGAATCGGCTCGTAAAATCCGGAGTTCGGCGGCTTTTGGGGAAATCATCATTCTGATCGTGTACCTGCCCCTCTGGACGCTTTCGGGCATTGAAGGCAAGATGTTCAAACCCATGGCTCAGGTCGTAAGCTTTGCCATTCTGGGTGCTTTTCTGCTTTCGCTGACCTACGTGCCCATGATGACGGCCTTGCTGCTCAGTAAGAACATTACACATAAACCTTCGCTTTCCGACCGACTGATGGCCTTCTTCCACCGAAAATACACCCCGCTGATTCGCGGAGCATTACGTCATCGGGTTGCCGTATTACTCGTATCGCTAAGCGTATTTGCCCTCTCAATCTGGACGTTTACGCGACTGGGTGGCGAATTCATTCCTACCCTGGAAGAAGGTGATTTCGTGGCCGAAACCATGTTGCTCACGGGCAGTTCAATCACTCAAACCGTCGATAAGGTTACGCAGGCCTCGGATTTATTGATGAAACGTTTTCCGGAAGTCACGCAGGTCATTGGAAAAATTGGAGCGGCCGAAATCCCCACCGATCCCATGCCGATGGAAGCCTGTGATTTGACAATTAAGCTTAAACCCAAAGAAGAATGGACCTCCGCCCGCACCCGTGAAGACCTTGCCAACCAGATGACGGAAGCTCTGGAAGACATTCCCGGTGTGAACTTCGGCATCTCTCAGCCCATCCAGTTCCGATCCAACGAATTGATTTCCGGCGTCCGGCAGGATGTGGGCGTCAAAATCTTTGGTGAGAATCTGGACGAACTGGCCCGCCTGCAACAGCAGGTGGTGGGTCTGGTCCGGAGCGTCGATGGAGCAAAGGATGTATATCAGGAAAAAATTTCCGGCTTACCGCAGATCATCGTCCGTATCGACCGGGATAAACTCGCCAAGTTTGGTCTGGACATTGCTACCGTCAATCAGGCGGTGAGTATGGCCTTCGCAGGCGAATCGGCCGGACTGGTGTACGAAGGCGAAAAACGCTTTGAACTGGTCGTACGCTTCGCTCCCGAAAACCGGCAACGCATTGAAGACGTCCAGAATCTGTTCGTAACGGCAGCCAACGGTAATCACATTCCCCTGCAACAGGTGGCGGATGTTTCCCTGCAACTGGGACCTAATCAGATTCAGCGGGAAGACGCCAAACGCCGGATTACCATTGGTTTCAACGTGCGGGGTCGGGACGTCAGAAGTGTCGTGGAAGAGTTGCAGGCGAAAATCGAACAGCAGGTCAAATTCCCGACGGGCTATTACGTCACTTACGGCGGTCAGTTCGAAAACCTGCAAAAAGCCACGGGTCGTTTGTCCATCGCCGTACCCGTTGCCCTGGGTCTCATTCTCACGTTGCTGTACTTTACGTTTCAGTCCATCCGCCAGTCTTTACTGATTTTCACGGCCATTCCGATGGCGGCCATTGGAGGCATTTTCGCTCTGGTCCTGCGGGATATGCCCTTCAGTATTTCGGCGGGTGTGGGTTTCATTGCTCTGTTTGGCGTGGCGGTACTGAATGGCATCGTACTGATTGGAGAGTTTAACTACCTGCGAAAATCCGGTATTGAAGACCTGACTGAGGTGATTCTTCAGGGTACGAATACCCGGCTACGCCCCATTTTGATGACGGCTACGGTTGCCTCGCTCGGCTTCCTCCCCATGGCCCTTTCGACGGGTGCGGGGGGCGAAGTACAGAAACCGCTGGCTACGGTCGTCATTGGGGGATTGATTACTTCCACGCTGCTTACGCTTTTTGTCATTCCCATTCTGTATATGTATCTGGAAAAAGGTTTTCGACCGAAAACGAAGGGGCTAGCGGTACTCCTGCTCCTTTTTGCTACGCCGCTGCTGAGTCAGGCCCAGACCCCATTGAGCCCCGAACAGGCCGTACAAACGGCCCTGCAAAACAATCGCTCCCTGGCGGCCTCCCGACTGGAAGTGAAGGCCCGGCAAACGCTCCAGCAAACAGCCCGCGAAATGCCCAAAACCGAGGTTACGGCCCTGCTCGGACAGTATAACAGCTACAAATTCGATCAGAACGTCTCCATCAGTCAAACCATACCCAACCCGGCGGTATTCCGGGCTCGTGCTTCGGTGCTGGAAAATCAGACCCGAACGGCGGAAGCTCAGACGCTGGTTTCGGAAAACGAACTGGCATATCAAGTCAAGTCTTCCTGGTACGAGTTGTCCTACCTGCTGGAACTGCGGAAGTACTTGCAAACGCAGGATTCGCTGTACGCCAATTTTCTGCGGGCGGCTCAGGTCCGCTTACGGACGGGCGAAGCTGGTTCGCTTGAATCGACGATTGCCCAGACGCGGTTACGTCAGGTACAAACCCAGCGAACCCAGAACGAAGCCGACATCCGGATTGCCAGTCGCCGCTTGCAGACGCTGCTTTTTGCCGATCAGCCCGTCACGATTGAAGCAGCGACGTTTGCTCCCAAGAACTTGCCCGACACCACTCAGATCACGAATAACCCCGTACTGGCCTGGTATACGCAACAAATCAGGCTGGCCGAAGCCGAACGCAAGCTGCAACGGGCCAATCGTTTGCCTGATTTTTCGCTGGCCTATACCAATCAAAGCCTGATTGGAGCCATAAAGCTGGGAGCACCCACCACGGATGCGGCCTCAAGTGCCAATCGGTTTCACGCCGCTCAGGTGGGCATTAGTTTTCCGCTGTTTGGCAAGGCGTACCGTTCGCGGGTGGCCGCGGCTGAACTCAGTACGCAGGCCCAGCAACAGCAGTTCGATCAGCAACAGAAGAATATTCAGGGCGAACTGGCGTCCCTGGTGCAGGAAATTCAGAAACTCCAGCAAACGCTGGATTACTATACCGAAGCTGCCTTACCCCAGGCCGAGGAAATCATTCGACAGGTAAACCGGGGCTTTCAGGCGGGTGAAATGGGTTACGTCGAGTATTTGCAGGGCATCAGTACCGCAAACGATCTGCGAATCGGCTACATCCAGACCATTCAGGAGTACAATCAAAACGTCCTTCGGCTCGAACTCGTCCTGGGCATTAAATAATACAGCGGCTCTCTGGTAGCCCGCTTTTCAAACGTATTCTACTTATGAAATCCTATCGTTTTCTCCTGTTGCTGACCCTGGGATTATACCTCGGTAGCTGTCAGAAAAAAACTTCCGAAACGGAACACGCGGGTCATGCCCACGAACACGGCGAGGCCGGCCATGATCATGAGGGCCATAATCACGGTGATCACGATCATCACCACGATGAAGAAGAAGGTCACGAAGCCGAAGAAGCCGAGCTGACCGAAACGCAGTACAAAGCCGCCCAGATTACGCTGGGTTCGGTACAACAAAAAGCGATGGCCGGTACCATTCAGGTGACGGGTGTACTGTCCATGCCGCCGCAACAGCAGATCAGTATTTCGTTTCCCTACGGCGGCATTGTTCGCAGTACGACGCTGCTTCCCGGAAAATGGGTCAACAAAGGCGAAGTGCTGTTAACGCTGGAAAATCCGGAATTTATCACCCTGCAACAGGAGTACCTAGAAGCTCAAAGTCAGCTGGCTTACACTGAAAAAGAAAACCAGCGGCAGTCCGAACTGAGCCGGGAAAACGTTTCGGCAGCAAAGACATTTCAACGAAGCAGTGCTGAATTACAGGGTCTACAGGCCCGTTTGCAGGGACTTCGTCAGAAGTTAAGTTTGCTGCAACTGACGCCCGCAGCGGTGAGCAAAGGCATTCAGAATCGCATTGCGGTACGGGCTTCCTCCAGCGGTTACGTGACCCACGTGAACGTGAATACGGGCAAGGCTGTACAAGCCAACGAAATGCTGGCCGAACTAGCGGATACGCGTTTCGTCCAGGCCGAACTGACGGTTTTCGAAAAGGATCTTTCCAAACTTCGTACAGGACAAAAAGTCCAGCTACAGCTCGGCCATGAAACCACCCCGCGAACGGCGACGGTCTTACTGATTGGGCGGGAAATTACGCCGGAGCGAGCCGTGAAAGTCCTTTGCAAACTGGATCAGACCAGCCGCGACCTGGTACCCGGCACGTACCTGACGGCTCAGATTTCGGGCGGCAGTACGGAGGCGGCTACCCTCCCCGAATCGGCAATCGTTCGTTCCGGTGATAAGCAGTACATCTTCGTTTCCGAAGGAGCCCATAAAGAAGAAGGCGGTACGCATTACCCCTTTAAACGCCTGGAAATTCAAACCGGACTGACCCAAAATGGCTTCGTGGAAGTAAAACTACCGGAGGCCGTCAAACCGAATACCATTGTGGTGAAAGGGGCGTATGATTTGCTTTCGGTGATGAATAACAGTGAGCATGGGCATTCGCATTAATTGAATGTTGCTACTATTCATGAATGGTTGAAGTCTGACAAGCAAATAGGCCCGCGATCTCGTCGCGGGCCTATTTGCTTTTAATCATACTACTAAACGGAGTACTGCTTTAATCTTTCTCAGGGCACAATCGTCGTAAACAGATAGACAGCGAAAAGAACCAGTAAAACCACCCCCTGCATGATGGTCGTACGTCCCGTGCCGAAGGATAAGGTGACCGTAAAAAGGGCCAGGATAAGTAGTACGGTTGATTTCATGTCAATCCCCAGCGTGATCGTCAGACCCGTGCACATGGCCACGATGGCAACGGCAGGAATCGTCAGACCGATACTGGCTAATGCGGATCCCAGGGCCAGGTTCAGGCTCGTTTGCAACTGGTTTCTTCGGGCGGCCCGGTAGGCTGATAATCCCTCCGGCAGCAAAATAATGGCGGCTACAATAACACCAACTACTGATTCGGGAGCCCCCATATGAACCACGCCCTGTTCAATGGTAGGGGCCAGTAATTTCGCAATGAAAACCACAGCAGCCAAACAAGCCAATAGCAGTATAACACTAGCCAGAGCCGTAGCTCCTGAAGGTTCTTCCACGGGTTCTTCTACCATATGTTCTATATCTTCCGGTAGGAAATACCCCCGATGTCGCACCGTTTGCACCAGCACAAATGTACCGTATAACACCAGCGAAATAACCGCTACGAACATCAGCTGGCTATTATTATAAAAAGGGCCCGGAATACTGATGGTGAAATTGGGTAAAACCAGGGTTAAGATCGAAATGGCCGATAGCGTAACGAGTGCCGTACTAACCCCATAGCGGCCAAACTGTTGTTCCTGATACTTAACCCCGCCTACCAACAGACATAACCCAACGATTCCGGTTAGAATAATCATGATTGCGGCAAAAACCGTGTCTCTCGCCAGTGCCCCCGAGTCGGACCCGCCGGCAATCATAAGCGAAACAATCAATCCCACTTCAATAATGGTGATCGCTACAGCCAACACGAGTGTTCCCGCCGGTTCGCCCACGCGATGGGCAATGACCTCGGCGTGCTGAACAGCCGCCAAAACCGTACTAATTAAGGCCACAGCCAGTAGCAAATCATACCATAATCCAAATCCCAACGTTTCACCAAAATAAAGAGCCCAGGCAGCAACCGGGCTAAGCATTGACCATAAGGGAAGCCTTAAATTTGATAGCATCTTATAAAAAAGTTTATAGAAGTCGTCAATAATTAACTAAAACGGATACATGTATTAACAATCCATCTATACTTACAACTTTCATCCCCGCTGCTCTGTTGTAAATTTCTGATGGAATTTCTCCAGAAAGCCCTAAAAGATCTTGCCTGTAAAGAATTTACAGACGGGTACCTCTAACGGTTATCACTATAGGCTATGACTCTACTTTCGGCCTCTTTTATCGTCATTCCTGGAGTTACCCGATTGCGTACTGCTGGTGCTAATGTTTGTTAAGACGTAAGCAAGCGTTTGAAAAAGACCGTAGCTTTCCATATGCAACGAAAACTACACGCTCTCCTTCTTTTCTATACGCAGTTGGCGGGATTTCCGGTCGCTATCTCTTTGGGTTTGTGCGGTCTTATGGCTTTTAGCCCTACACATGAATGGGGTGTGCTTTGCTTCCTGAAACTACTTTTGGGGAGTTTGAGTTTGATCCTGTACCGTTATACCTATCGGCACAGCTTCTTCTTTCTCTACAATCTGAATCTGCACGAATGGGAGATTTTGCTCGCCTTACTATTGATTGACTTTACGGGTTTTCTCCTGCTCCTTCAATTCACTTCTTTCTGGTTATGATTCAGCATGTAGCGGCCGACAGTGTACGTATTCAGTTTCAGCAGCGAGTAGTCATCAGTGGAGGCTTTATCCACGCAGAGACCGGAAAAATTACCGGTTTACTAGGTCGAAATGGCAACGGAAAGAGTAGCTTTCTACAAGCCATTTTTGGAGCTATTCCCGCTGAATTCAAGTCGGTTCGGGTGAACGGCCAATGGGTACCTGATTTACTTTCCGTAAAAGGCCTGGCGGCTTACTTACCCCAACAGGCCTTTGTACCGGACGCCTTCCGGGTAAAAACCGTATTTGATCTATACGATACTAATATTCAGGTATTACAGAATCTCATGCCTGAATTAAAGCCTTTGTCTTCCCAACGCATGGACCAAGTATCGGGTGGCGAACGAAGGTTAATCGAAACCCTTTTAGTGCTCTTCCGCCCCGTCTCTTTTGTGTTGCTGGATGAGCCCTTTTCCTTTCTCTCTCCCGTAGCGGTTGAACGGCTCCATGAATTGCTTCAACAGGAAAAAACACGAAAAGGTATTATTCTGACGGATCATCGATACCGCTCGATCACCTCCATCAGCGATTCGCTGTACCTGCTTGCCAACCAGCGAACCTACCTGATTCAACACCCCGATGAATTGATCCGCTGGGGTTATTTGCACGAATAAATTTCTCCTATTATAAAAAAACGTCGCTGAACTCAGGTAGTTCAGCGACGCTTTTCAGATCGAATCGTTCGGACTATTCAGCCAGCAGTTTATCCATCAAACGGTTAAAATCTTCGACGTACTGATCGTAATATTTACCTGTGCCCGGACCCGAGAAACCGGTATGGATTTCACGGACTTTGCCCGTTTTATCGATGTAAATCGTCGTGGGGTAACCCATGATTTTATTCAGCATCGGTAAGCTCGCGGAAGCCGTCTGATCCGCTACCCCAGCCAGTACCACTGGATAAGGAATTTTAAAGCGGTCAATCATACGGATCAACTTGGGCTTAGCCACCTGATACTCGCCGCTGCGTTCGTAGGAAAGGCCTATTACCTCAACCCCGCGTTTTTTATTCTTGTTGTACCAGGGTACCATGAAGTTTGTTTCATCCATGCAATTCGGGCACCACGAACCCATGATCTGTAGAATAACCACTTTGCCTTTGAAACGTGGATCGTCGAGCGTCAGCGGTTTACCCGTTTTTGCCTCGGGGAAGCTAAAGGATACTTTGTCGTAACCCGGCTTCAGGAAGGTCAGCGATTTTTCGTCGGGTAAAGACGCCGTTTCATCTTTCACCGATACAAAAAGCGTTTGCCCACTCATCCCGCTAAACAACTGACCCGCAATTTTGTCCTTTTCCAGTTTGGCTTTGAAAAGCATCAGGTGCGAACCGTCGTAAGCCGACAAAAACAGACTATCGCCGATAATATCGCCGTCAAGGTACCGATAGTCCCCGGTAGGCGTTAAGAACGTGGCGGCGACCCGACTACCCGATTGCTCGAAGATACCGACGGCTTTTGAACTCTCGCCAAAAGTGGTGGCGTATTTGCCCGCAATTTTCCACTGCGTCGGCTGAGGCTGAGCCGCAAAGCGGTAGCTTTTCCCGTACTCCGCCCGGAACGGAATGGTGAGGGTTTGCTTACCGCGTTTTTTCTTGTAAACGCCCGTCAACTGATTTCCGGATACTTTTCCAACCAGTTCGGCATCGAACAAATCCATCGGAATATGCAGCGAATCGCCCTGCAAGGTCGACTGGTCCATTTTCAGTCGCTCTTTGCCGTTGATGGCCCACACGGAATACGTATTCGCTTTTCCGGCAGGCTCGATTTGCAGACCGAACGGCAGGGCTCCACCCTTGTTAAAGATTTCAGCCCGCCAAATTCCTTTTTTTACTGGTGTCTGAGCAAAGCCATTCAGCGTGCCCCAAAGTCCTAAGCCCAGTAAGAAGATTTTTTTCATGAGGGAAGATTGATTATCAGCGATTTAAACCCTTTTAACACGTCTTCGAAAAATTGATTTATCAGAGCGTTGATTTACAATTGTAAATTTTGTTAATCTTGTAACTCAATACTCCGCCCATAAAATCGTTAGCAAAAGGCATAAAGTACGAAGGAAAGTTCCATCACAAGAACCTAAGCCTTATTTTTAAAGAATTTTTACTTTTTCAGGGAAGATTCGCTCTTCTCCGGGTTTATATCAGACGTATTTTACATTCATTTCGTTTACAGCATTTCGTCAGTACATGCCTTCACAACCTACGCCCGACTACCATCAGCCCGTTATGCTCAGCCAGTGTCTTGAAGGGCTTCACCTACGGCCGGAAGGCACTTACGTAGATGTGACCTTCGGTGGTGGAGGCCATTCGCGAGCCATTTTACAGCAGCTGGGGCCTACGGGACGGCTCTATAGTTTCGATCAGGACCCCGACGCCAAGGCCGAGGCCCGTCACATCGACGACAAGCGGTTTACCTTCATTGATGCCAATTTCCGTTACCTTAAAAAATTCCTCCGCGTACACGGGGTTCGTCAGGTGGACGGCATTCTGGCCGATCTGGGTATTTCCTCCCACCAGATCGACGTACCCGAACGGGGCTTCTCAACCCGCTTCGACGGTCCGCTGGACATGCGAATGAATCCGCAGGCGGAGTTTTCGGCCAAGGAGGTCATCAACGAATACGACGAAGCCCAGCTTCATAAACTATTTGGTTTATACGGAGAAATCAAAAATGCCCGTACGCTGGCCAACGCGGTATTCGCGGCCCGTCAGAATCAGACCATTGAAACCGTACAGGATTTAAAATCCGTATTACAGAAGTACGCCCCCCGTGGGAAGGAGTTTAAGTATTTCGCCCAGGTTTTCCAGGCCATCCGCATTGAAGTGAACGAAGAAATGAAGGTACTCGAAGAATTTCTCGAACAGGTACCCGAAGTGCTCGCTCCTGGTGGACGGCTGGTCGTGATGAGCTATCATTCCCTGGAAGACCGGCTGGTTAAAAACTTCATTCGGGCGGGTAAATTTCAGGGCGAAGCCGAGAAAGACCTCTACGGGAATGAACTCAAGCCACTCCGCTCCGTCACCCGCAAGCCCATTGAAGCCAGCGAGGAAGAACTAGCTCTGAACCCCCGGGCCCGCAGTGCCAAATTACGCATTGCCGAGCCGAATGAACTGGAATAAATCCCGTCAGAAAAGCTATTTACCAGATTTTGAACCCCGATTGTTGGAGGTATGTCTTCGGAGAAAAGTAAACGCTCGCATTATTTAGAGCCCATTTTTAAACTGCTCCGGGTGAGTCAGTGGGCGGGCCCGGCCAATGCCAATCAGAAGCTGCTCAACGCAGGTCTGGTCGTGGTATTGATGATTAGTTACGTAGCCTGGGTACTGCACGGCGAATCGCTCATTCGGGATACAGACCGTACGCGTCGGGAAATCAGCGAACTCAACGCCGAACTGGCATTTGAAAAATCCAAGCTGATGCAGGAATCGCGGCAGTCGCGGATCGTGCAGAAAGTAACACCCATGGGCCTGCGTGATTATCGCAATGAACAACCGCCCGTCAAAGTCGTTTTACCCACGAAAAAGCCCGTTCAACCCGAATAATTTTTCCAGATTTCAGTACGCAATCATCGGACCTATCTAACGCAACCTTCATTCCATGGCTGAAGCATTGAATTTAAAACGCCGGATTTTTTTCCGCAGTGTGATCGTCTCGGCGGGGCTATTGGTGTTTAGTATTGCCATTGCGGCCCGTATCGTTTACGTGCAGCAGGTAGAAGGCCCCGAATGGAAAAGCCGGGCAGAAAATACGCGTTACCGCATCATTCCGGCCACCCGTGGTAACATTTTCTCGGACGATGGAAGCTTACTCGTTACCTCCGTACCCGAATACCGGGTGGGCATTGATTTGAGTGTGACCGTTCGGCACTCCGCCGATTCGGCTCACTTCTATAAAAACCTGGATTCGCTTACGATTCACCTGAGTAGTATGCTCGGTGAACCGGCTTCCACCCTTCGCAAACGCATCCTCACCGCTCGAAGTCGACTGCTCGAAGTGATGGCCTATAACCAGGCTCAGACCGATACGGCCCTGTGGAAGATCGAACCCCGGTACCTTTCGATCAGTCCCCGGCCCATCGCATACGAGAAGAAAAAATGGTTTTTCGAGCAAACGCAGTGGGCGAGTATTCGCAAGGCTACGCCCGAAGAACGGGCCGAAGATAAAGCCCTGAATCGGCGAAAATTCCGCTTTAAATGGCAGCCCCTGCACCGCGTCAAGCTTTTCGCTACGGGTTTGAACTTTGAGTTGGTACCCAATCGTGAAAAACCCTTCCGGAATACGGCTTCGCGTATTCTGGGAAAAACCGACGACTCCCTGGTAAAAGACCCCAATGGTTCAGCCGTGGCCGTCATGCGGGGATCAACGGGCATCGAAAAGAGCTTTAACCGACTACTGGTGGGTCAGGAAGGACACGGCTGGTTCGAGAATCTTCGCGGCAGCTGGCGACCCCTCAACGAATCCGAAGAGCACCATCCCGTACCCGGCCTGGATTTGCATACCACCCTGAACATCAACATGCAGGATGTTACGGAAGCCGCTTTACTGAAAGCCGTGAAGCAGTACAAAGCCAAGTACGGCGTAGCGATTGTCATGGAAACCCGAACGGGTGAAATCAAGCTATTGCCAACCTGCACCACGTAAAGGATAGTACGTACGTGGATGATCAGAACTTTGCGGTGAACTTCCGGATTGCTCCGGGTTCGACCTTCAAGCTGGCTACGATGATGGCCGTATTTGAGGAAACCAACATTTCGCCCAATGATCTGGTCAATACGACGGGCGGTCGCTACCTGCACCTGCACGATTCCAACAACTCAGGGTACGGCGTCATTTCCATCCATGATGCGTTTATTCGTTCCTCGAACGTGGGGATGGCCAAAGTACTTGTTCAGCATTTCGCCAGTAAACCCGATAAATTCATCGATTACCTCGAACAGTTTCACCTGGCCGACAAACTCGGCTTCCAGGTAGAGGTAAGCCGTGGTAATGAACTACCCGAGTTCCACCGGACGACGCACCGCCTGTACAGCAAGAAAACGCTGCCGACCATGTCTATTGGCGAGGAAATGCGACTTTCAGCCTTGCAGATGTTGTCGTTCTACAATGCAGTTGCCAACAATGGATACTGGATTCAGCCCATCATCGTAAAAACGGCGAAACGCGGCGATCTGGTCGAAAAAGATTTCACGCAGACCCAGCGTCGGGATTCGAAGCCCATTTGTTCGGAAAAGACCCTCAAGATTGTCCAGAAAATGCTCACGGATGTACTCGAAGACGCTCACGGAACGGCTCGTAGCATTCGTAATCCCAACTATAGGATTGCGGGAAAAACGGGTACGTCCAAGAAATTCAACGGGAAGCTGAAAACGAATAACTACTACTCCTCGTTCATTGGCTATTTCCCAGTAGAAAAACCGCAGTACACCATTCTGGTATCACTGGATGAACCGCATAATCCGCTGACGGGACAATCGGCGTACGGCGGCACGGCCGCAGCTCCAGTATTCCGCGAAATTGCGGATAAGGTACACGCTCTGGATTTGAATATGCACCGCACCTTACGCGGCAAAGCTCAGCACAGCAGCGAATGGCAGGACGAACTGGCCAGTTCCCATCCCCAGGATCTGCAATCCATTGCCAGGAGTTTCAACGTTAAAACTTCGGCTAGTGGCTGGGATGAAGTGCCCCGGGGCAGTACGCAACGGGTACCCAACCTAAAAGGCATGAGCCTGCGGGATGCGTTGTATGTGCTCGAGAATCGGGGGTACAAAGTTCTGTACACGGGTCGCGGCCATGTGACGGCCCAGTCGCTGGAACCGGGTACGGAACCCGCCGAAAAAAGCATTACGCTCGAATTACATTAAATCGTTTAACAGTATTGAAGAAGGTCATGGGTCCCGTTCACCAGATGGGTTCATGACCTTCTTCTTTTATCCAGCCTGCCGATAAATAAGTACAGCTATCCATAATCAAAAACCAGTACTATATACTTATACATTAGATCAAGTTATCCACCTACTTGATCTATGTTCCGTACTTCTCTCCTTCTTGTTCTGCTTCCAACCAGTCTTTTCGCTCAGGGTATTTTTAAAGACAATGAAACCTATACAGCAAGGCTTCAACTTCTGGCGGGGGGAAACCTCCCTTTCTGGATGCAGGCTCGTCAATACGGTACCATTCCTGCACAAGGTCCGGTAACTCAAGCCAGCTTTTCGATCGCAGCGGATTACCAGCGACCCAGTAAAACCCGACCTTACCTGCGACGTAAGTCCTGGGACTGGGGATACGGTGTCAACGTGACCACGAATGCCGGAGCCACCAATCAGATTCTCTTGCCTGAATTGTACCTCAAATCCCGCTGGGGTGCTCTGGAAGTGTACATCGGAAAACGGAAAGAAACGTTTGGACTGGCCGATTCTACGCTGGGCGTGGGTCCGTACAGTTGGTCGGGTAACGCGATGCCCGTACCCAAGATACAGATCGGCTTTCCTAACTGGACGTCTCTCCTAAATGATCGACTGGCTTTTCAGGCCGTCTGGGCACACGGCTGGCTTGACGACCGCACTGCTTTTGTACGCCGGTCGTACCTGCATCAGAAAACGTTTTATCTGCGTTTGGGAAAGCCTACCGCCCGTTTGCAAACCTTTTTGGGCATCAACCATCAGGTCCAGTGGGGAGGTTATGCTCCCAGCCTGCGTACGAGTCCTTCACCCACGCAAACGGAGTACTTTCAACCCAACGGCTCCCTTCCCAAAGACGCAGCAGCTTTCTGGAGCGTAGTAACGGCTGGGCGAGGGAAAAATGCCGCGTATAATCCGTATGATTTTCGTGAACGGGTAGGTAATCATGTAGGCTCCGTTGATGCCGCCCTTCAACTTCAAACGAACGGGCATCGCTTCCTTTTTTACCGCCAACAGCCCTACGAAATGCCGTCGCTGCTGCATTTAGCCAACTGGCGGGATGGACTTACTGGCGTTAGTATCACTACCGATGGTACCGACACTCCCGTCATCCGTAAGCTCGTGGTGGAGGTTCTGTACACCAAAAATCAGGGACGAAAAGGTTCGCCCTTTGGCCAAGGGCCCGTCTGGGAAGAGAACTACTTTAACCACCGACAGTACCAACAGGGCTGGTCCTATCGTGAACGAACCCTAGGTACACCACTTCTGGCCCCAACTCGTGCGGCTGAAGGGCTTTTCACCAAAGACAATCTACTCTCAGCGGTACACTTGGGCCTGGATGGTTCCCTGGGGCAAGGGTATACCTTCAACGGTCGATTTACCTACCTTCACTCCGACGGAACGCCCGAATCCCCGTACACACGGGCAAAGCAACAAGTTAGTCTACTGCTGGAATTACGCAAACCAGTATGGTTTCTAAAAGGCTCTGAACTACTGGCTAGTGGAGCTGCCGATTTCGGTGACGTTTATCCGCAAAGCTGGGGCTTCTCCATGGGCATTCGGAAAAGCTGGGGATTTGCGGATGAAGACATTCCGGAAATCGCCCGGTATCGGCTGAAGTACCGATCCCGTCGCTGGTAAATAAACAAAAACGGACGGTTTCCCGTCCGTTTTGTTTATTCCGATAATTCCATCCAGCGAAATTCTTTTTCTTCGAGCTGAACGTTGATTTCCTCAATCTCTTTGGACCACAGCGTAATCTGTTGGTAATCGCCTTCGCCGGCGTTCATTTGTTCAGTAATAGCTGCCCGTTGTCCCTCCAGTTCGGTAATTTCCTTTTCGAGCGTTTCCAATTCCCGCTGTTCCTTGTAACTCAGCTTTCGTTTCGTGGAAACCGGAGCTGGCGTAGAAGCTGGTTTAGGAGCTTCGACTTTGGGTTTCGTCGGTTCAACGACGGGTGCACTACTCAAGTTTTCGCGATAATCGGTATAGTTGCCGGGGAAATCCCTGATTCTTCCTTCACCTTCAAAAACAAACAAGTGCTCTACCAGACGGTCCATGAAATAGCGGTCGTGAGAAACCAGTACCAGACAGCCCGCAAACTGGAGCAGATAATCTTCCAGTACATTCAGCGTCTGGATGTCCAGATCGTTCGTGGGCTCATCCAGAATCAGAAAGTTCGGGTTCTGAATCAGGACCTGCAACAGTTGCAAGCGACGTTTTTCACCACCCGAAAGCTTTTCTACATTGGTGTATTGCTTCTTCGGATCGAATAAAAAATGTTGCAGAAACTGACTGGCCGTAATCGTCTCACCAGAACCTAGCGTAACGACCTCCGCAATGTCTTTTACTACGTCGATGACTCGCTGTCCGGGCTTAAACGTTGGTTCACTCTGTGTATAATAACCAAACCGAACCGTTTCCCCGACACTGATCACGCCCGAGTCGGCTTGCTGTTCTCCCGTTAAAATATCCAGAAACGTAGATTTCCCCACGCCATTCTTCCCCACAATCCCTACCCGCTCGCGACGGCGAAACACGTATTCAAAGTCCTCGACGATTTTCAGATCGCCAAAAGCCTTTTTGATATGTTCCAGCTCGATAATCTTGCTACCCAGCCGGGCCATGCCAATGTTCAGCTCCACGTTCGACTCCTTCCGCCCCTGATTTGCCTTATCCTGTAAGTCGTAAAAGGCATCAATGCGGTACTGGGCTTTCGTACCCCGGGCCTTGGGTTGCCGCCGCATCCACTCCAGTTCGCGACGGAGCAGGTTTTGGGCTTTATCCACACTCGCGGATTCCGAAGCATGGCGTTCCGACTGGCGTTCCAGGAAATAGGAATAATTGCCTTTGTAGCGGTAAATATTTCCCTCGTCCAGCTCCAGGATTTCCGTACATACCCGATCCAGGAAATAGCGGTCGTGCGTCACGAGTAACAGCGTCATATTCGCCGTACCCAGGTAATTTTCCAGCCACTCGATCGCTTCCAGATCCAGGTGGTTGGTAGGCTCATCCAGAATAAGTAAATCCGGCTCGTCGAGCAGTACTTTAGCCAGAGCCACCCGCTTCCGCTGGCCCCCCGAAAGCTGTCCTACCTGCTTGTCAAAGTTGGATTCAGCTACGCCGAGTCGGCCCAGTACCTGCTTTACTTTCGATTCGTAATCCCAGGCCTTCTGTACTTCCATTTGCTCGGCAGCGTCGGCCAGTTGCTGATCCGTGCCATCGATCAGAGCCAGTTCATACGCCCGAATGGCCTGCAGCAGGGGGGTGTCGCCGAGGAACAGCGTATCCAGTACGGTCTGGTTTTCATCCAGATTCGGTTGCTGATTGAGATACCCAACCCGTACTTCCTTACGAATACTGACGGTTCCTTCTTCGGCAGTCTGTAAACCAGCCAGTACGTCCATCAAAGACGTTTTACCCGTTCCGTTTCGACCCACCAGGGCAACTTTGTCGCCCTTACTTAAGCCAAACGTGATATTTCTGAAAAGCCAGCGTTCTCCCGTTGATTTCGAGAGCCCTTCGGCGGATAAATAATTCATGCCTTCCTCGCCTGATTCAACAAATAAAAATCCACTAATACTAAGGCCGCCATCGCCTCTACGATGGGTACAGCCCGGGGTACCACGCAGGGGTCGTGTCGCCCTTTGCCCGATACGACGGCCGGATTTCCGTGGACATCCACCGATTCCTGATCCTGCATAATCGTAGCTACGGGTTTGAAAGCTACGCGGAAATAAATGTCTTCCCCGTTCGAAATACCCCCCTGAATACCGCCGGAAAGGTTGGTCCGCGTGCGTACCTTGCCCGTTTCGTCGGTGTAGTACTCATCGTTATGTTCTGAGCCGTATTGTTCAACACCCGCAAAGCCAGAACCGTATTCAAAACCTTTCACGGCGTTAATGGAAAGCATGGCTTTGCCTAATTCTGCGTGCAACTTGTCAAACACGGGTTCGCCCCAGCCCGCCGGAACGCCCGTACACACGCAGGATACTACGCCACCGATGCTATCGCCCTTTTTACGGGTTTCGTCAATGTACGCGAACATCTGCTCGGCTACCTCGGGATCAGGGCAACGTACGGCGTTTTCCTCCGCCAGAGCCAGATTCAACTGCTGATAGGGAATTTCCATTTTCAGCTTTCCCACCTGCGATACGTAGGCCTGAATCGATACACCCAATTGCTGAAGTACCAGTTTCGCCAGGGCTCCTGCTGCCACCCGAGCCGCCGTTTCGCGGGCGGACGAACGTCCCCCACCCCGGTAATCGCGAACGCCGTACTTGGCCGTGTAGGTGTAGTCCGCGTGCGAAGGCCGGAACTGCTCGGAAATGTGGCTGTAATCTTTGGACCGCTGATCTTCGTTCGGAATCATCAGGCCGATGGGTGTACCCGTTGTCTTGCCTTCGAATACCCCCGACAGGACCTGAAACGTATCGGATTCTTTGCGTTGCGTAGTAATGCGGGACTGGCCGGGTTTACGCCGATCCAGGTCCTGCTGAATAAAGGCTTCATCGAAGGTGATTCCGGCCGGACAACCGTCGATTACGACACCGATCGCTTTTCCGTGGGATTCACCAAACGTGCTGATTTTAAATAACGTACCGTATGTACTGGACATAAATTCGTACTGTTTGAGGATCAGCTGACCGTAGTCAGCCATCCGAAATAGAAGACAAAACCGTAAACGAGGGTCGGCTAGCCGCGTTTCCCTCGTATGAAAATATACACCATTCCCAAAGCCATAATCGCCAGTAGCCCATTCGCCAAACTCAGAATGGTATGCTGAACATTCACGAAGGGTTTCGTACTGTCCAGGTTTTCAAGATTACTGAAGAGCGAACCCGCCAGTGCATCCGAATCGGTATTGGTAATTTTTTCACCCTGACTTTTCAGAACCATATTCGACTGCCAGTTGACGTAGCGGCCGGTTCGTGGATTGAAAAATATCCAGCGAAAATACATGCTTAACGGGAAGTTTCCGGCCTGTTTGGGAATGATCTGAAAAGTAAAAGTTTTTTCGCCACTCACCCGGCTCCGTCGACGCGTAATGGATTGCTGGATGGTGGGTGGGTAAAAATCAAAAAAGTTATCAT
Organism: Siphonobacter sp. BAB-5385; assembly: GCF_002261125.1. Classification (NCBI taxonomy): domain Bacteria; kingdom Pseudomonadati; phylum Bacteroidota; class Cytophagia; order Cytophagales; family Cytophagaceae; genus Siphonobacter; species Siphonobacter sp. BAB-5385. The sequence continues at coordinate 72,366 of NZ_NMPS01000190.1, forward strand.
TTTCGGGCGTTGGAATCAGAATCGGGGTTAGGTTACCAATGCCGTTTATCGTGATTTTGTACTGAATCGTTTTCCCCGTTTGTACGACCCGGGTACTAAGTTGTTCCCGTACCGAATATTCCCCAGTAACGGCCTGATTGCGGCGGGCATCCTGGGGCAGCGGGACGGGACGAATGACGAGAGGTTTACTATGAAACGTCAGAAAAGACTGTTTTTTCGACTTTTCATCAGTCACGCTCATTTTCAGACTTACGGCAGGAAACTGGATCGGCTCCGTATTCAACGGAAAATATACTGCCTGAAAGAGCCGGTACTCGGTGTACCTTCGGCCATTAATCGTGGTTTCAAACACCTGGGGTTCGCCGCGTATACCAAAATTTTCTTCCCAGCAGTTTGCGGGTCGTATCTGCTTGAGAATAGCCCCTAATTGCAGGTTTAACGCATAGAAACCCATTTCCAGGGGATTATCATCCGCAACAAAAAAGCCCAAACTCAGGTTAAAGCCTTCGCCCGCGTAGACCTGACTGCGGTTGGAACTGAGGAGTAAAAACGCGGACGCTTTGGCATCCGCAGGCGTGGGTTCAACGGCTTCCTCCTCTTCTTCTGACACTGTCTCTTTGGCAACGGCATCGGTCACAATGACAATTCCACCCATCGATTGAACGGTCTGCCCATTTACATTCATGGTAAATGGCGTGACAGCGTAATTTCCCGGTTGGTTTGGAATATAATTTTGAGTGATGCGTTGTACTATTTCCGTACGATTGCCTACGGTGGTACTGGAAGTAGTAGTGGTGGTGCCCCGGCGGCTCATTCCCATGACATCCGGGAAGCGATCGTACTCGCGTTGTTCGCTCCCCGTGATGACTACGGTGATCGTATAGGGCTTGCCGGCAGGTATAGAAGAAGGCCCTAATTCAATGCGAATCGCGTTTTGCTGGGCAAAAACAAAAATTCTTGAAAAAGAACAATAAAAAAGTAGGATAATTAAATATATTTGTCGTGCCTTCATCGTTACAAAGATAGGCCGAAACTAATGGCCCAGCCATTTGTTAAACCTTAAACCAATTATGCCATGTCCATCACGGTATTGGAATATGTCAAGATCATTCTCCAGAAAGTAAGTTTTGACGCTCATTTATTCGAAAAAGAACTGCGTAAAGCCTTACGCCAATTGATTCCTGCTGAAGTTAAAGAACTCAAACAATGGTGCTATACCCTGTTTGGTAAAATATACTACCGCATTTTGCGTCGCTGTTTTGCTACGGTCCGTTTCCGTCGCCTGCGATTTGCCAGAGAATAGTTTGTGATGATTTTAGGGACATCAGAATCCTCGTCGGGTTTCCGACGAGGATTTTTGTTTCTTAGGTAACGTATTTATAATCAGAATATTGAAGAATGCTTATTGCGTAAGAAAGCATTCTTAGCCAATGATACGCTAGGTTCTTCTACCCGCTATACGTTACGCGGGGATGAACGTCAGGCGTTCGCCCGTTTTTTCTTCATTGAATGCTCCATTCGCGTACGCCACGTGACCCGATACGATGGTATGCGTAACAGCGGAGCGAAAGTTATACCCTTCCAGCGGCGACCAGCCACACTGAAAATGCAGGCTTTCTTTCGTGACCACATTCGGACGGTTTAGATCCACCAGCACCAGATCGGCCCAGTAGCCTTCACGGATATAGCCCCGTTTTTCCATCCGGAAACAATCGGCTACGGCGTGTGACATTTTTCGAACGATGGTTTGGAGGGAGATTTTACCGTCCTGATAAAACTCCAGCATCAGTAGCAGGGGATGTTGCACCAGCGGTAAACCCGAGGGGGCCTGCCAGTACGACTGTTGCTTTTCTTCCCAGGTGTGCGGAGCGTGGTCGGTGGCAATTACATCAATCCGGTCGTCGAGCAGAGCCTGTAACAGTTGTTGCTTATGGCCATCGGCTTTAATCGCTGGATTACACTTGATCTGATTGCCCAGGCGTTCGTAATCGCGGGCATCAAACCAGAGGTGGTGCACACAGACTTCTGACGTGATGCGTTTCTGATATTTGCGGTTGACACTCTCGGCGTCGGAATAGCCGTAATAACCTTTGTCAAACAAGGCCGTTTCTTCACCAGTCGTAATATGCAGAATGTGTAAACGCGTACCGTGCTGTTTGGCTAGTTCTACCGCCATGGAGCTGGATTTGTAACACGCCTCTTCATTCCGGATTTCGGGGTGTACGCGGGCGGGGGCATCGTCACCGTACCGTTCCTTATACGCGGCTACGTTCGCCCGAATCGTGGCTTCATCTTCACAGTGCGTAGCAATTAGGTACGGAGCATTCGCAAAAAGTTTGCCCAGCACTACTGGATTATCCACCAGCATATTCCCCGTCGATGAACCCATGAAAATTTTTACACCGCAAACCTGCGTAGCGTCCGTCCGCATGACCTCGTCGTAATTGTCGTTCGAGGCTCCCATGAAGAACGAGTAATTAGCCAGTGAACTACGGCTGGCAATCGCGTACTTATCGGCTAGCAGTTCCTGCGTGAGTGCGTTCGGAACGGTATTAGGCATTTCCATGAAGCTCGTCACGCCACCGGAAACCGCCGCCCGGGCTTCCGATCGGATAGTCGCCTTGTGCGTAAGGCCCGGTTCCCGGAAGTGTACCTGGTCATCAATGACGCCGGGTAACAGATACTGACCTTTGGCATCAATGACCTGATCGGCGTTCAGTCCGGAAAGGCCCGTACCGATTTTTTCAATGAACCCGTTTTTGATGAATACGTCCGCCGGGCGAATCTGTCCTTCGTTGACCAGCTGAGCATTAAGAATAAGAAGTGAAGACATAAGAAGGTCTGGCTAAAAAGATGCCCTGTATGCAAGCAGACAGGGCATCCGGAAAGTATTCAAAAGAACTTATCGTTGTTGCTGGATTTGAGCAAACTCCTTCGCGAAGTACGTCAGAATAATCTTTGCTCCCGCCCGTTTGATGGACGTCAGCGTTTCGAGCATCACCCGATCCCCGTCAATCCAGCCTTTCTGGGCGGCAGCTTTGATCATGGAGTATTCACCCGAAATGTTGTAGGCGGCAATGGGCAGGGCGAAGTTATCATTCAGCATCTTGATAATGTCCAGATACAGCATAGCGGGCTTCACCATCAGATAATCGGCTCCTTCGGCGTAATCCAGTTCGGCTTCAATCAGAGCTTCTTTAATGTTAGCCGGATTCATCTGATACGTTTTCTTGTCGCCGAACTTGGGGGCTGATTCCAGGGCATCCCGGAAAGGACTGTACAGAGCCGACGCGTACTTGGCTGTGTACGACATGATCGCTACTTTCGAAAATCCGGCGTCATCGAGTTTCTCCCGCAGGTATCCAACCCGACCGTCCATCATATCCGAGGGTCCGAGAATGTCCGCACCCGCCTGAGCCTGAGCAATGCCCATTTTACCCAGGTATTCCAGCGTTTCGTCGTTCAGAATCTCACCATTCTCTACGTACCCATCGTGCCCATCCGAGCTGTAGGGATCCATGGCTACATCCGTCATGACCACTACGTCCGGATACTTACTCTTCACGGCATGAATCGCCTCCAGATACATGCTACCTTCCCGCCAGCTTTCACTGGCGTACTTATCTTTTTTGGATTCATCCAAACCGGGAAATAAATCAAAGGCTTTGATGCCTAAATCCTGGCACTGGCCAATTTCATCCAGCAAATTATCCAGCGAATGCCGATACACACCCGGCATGGAAGCTACTTCTCGTTTTACATTTTGTCCTTCTACCACAAAAACCGGCAGAATGAGATCATTTACCGAAACGCTCGTTTCTTCAACCAACGCTCGCACCGCGGCACTTGTACGCAACCGACGGGGACGACGTAATATATGCATAGCTACTACAGGATACGTGAAAAACTGCCGCAAAGGTACGGCTCCTACGGTTTGAGAAGGACAGAAAAGTTGAAATCGTTCGGGGTTACTTGATAAAAGCGGCGATGGCGTACCCAATCATAACCAGACACAAAACGACCTTCATAAACATACCCGCCATGAAGCCCAGAAAGGAGCCAAACGCAGCCCGCATGGCTTTGCCTGAAGCCATACCGCCGTACATTTCTCCGCCCATCGCTCCGACAAAGGCTCCCACAAACATCCCTCCGGGAATGGGCAGGATTAAACCCAGGATAAGTCCAATCGTAGTGCCGTACGTGCCGTAGGTGGTACCGCCAAATTTTCGTACGCCCCAAATGGGTACCAGATAATCCAGTATGGCAATGATAAACGTAACGATCCCAAGAACAATAAGGGTGGTGGAAGAAAACGTGGCCCGCCCTGACCAGTGCAATAGTAGCAAGCCTAAAAAACTCAGCGGTGGACCGGGTAAAGGCAGCACGGCTCCGGCCAAACCAACGAGCAGGGCCAGTACGCCCAGAATGACTAATAAAATTTCCATACGTTTTTAGAGGTTATTGGCCTGAAAATAAAAAAAGCCATCCGTTCGGGATAGCTTTTTTACAAAAAAGAAGTACCAACTTAACTGACTGGCTTAACCAGGTTCAGTTTCTCGATGGCTTTTTCGGAAGCCGACTGCTCGGCTTTCTTTTTATTGAACCCGGTACCCGTGGCGAATACTTCGTTATCGACCATGAGTTCGGCAATGAATTCCTTATGTCGGGCAGATCCTTTTTCCGTTACCTCAAAGCGAAGGTCGCGACCTTCCCGCTGAGCCCATTCGATGATCTGCGACTTGTAATTGATATTGGTTTCTACCACTTTATCCAGATCGAAATAACTGGAAAGCAGTCGTTTCAAAATAAATTTCTTGGTAAACTGAAATCCTTTATCCAGGTAAATTGCTCCCACGAATGCTTCCAGAGCATCGCCGTACATGGACGTACGGGCCAGTACGGTCCGGCGATTCGGGTCGTATTCCACCAGCGTATCCAGGCCCAGTTTACGGGCCACCAGGTTAAGTGATTCCCGATTGACAATCCGGGAGCGGATTTCGGTCAGGAAACCTTCGTCTTTGTACGGATACTTTTTGAAGAGATACTCGGCCACGACCATACCCAGCACCGCATCGCCCAGGTATTCGAGCCGTTCGTTGGAAAGTCGGAGATCTTTGCCGTTGACGGGCTTACTCACCGACGTATGCATAAACGCCAGCCGGTATAGTTCCACATTGGACGGACGGGTACCGATAAGCGTAGCTACCGCTTTCTTCAGCTTTTTATCCTTGTCGGACGGTGATCTGAAAAACTGGGTCAGAGGGTCAAAGACCGTAGAAACGAATAGCGGTAGCAGCACAGTGTAAAACATTTATTGGCTGAGCCGTAGGTCAGCAACCCACGGCTCAACCCGACTATACTTTCTTGAAAACAACGCAAGTGTTGTGTCCGCCAAAACCAAAAGTGTTGCTAATCGCCACTTCTACCTTCCGGGCCTGGGGCTCATTGAAGGTAAGGTTTAAATTTGGATTAATATCAGGATCGTCCGTAAAATGGTTGATCGTAGGCGGTATCAACTGATTTTTAATCGCCAGAATTGCAGCTACCGCTTCAATCGCAGCCGCTCCCCCTAACAGGTGACCGGTCATGGATTTCGTGGAACTGATATTCAGCTTGGTAGCATGTTCGCCGAACAAACGCTCAATGGCCTTTAGTTCCTGCGGATCGCCAATGGGCGTGGATGTACCGTGGGTATTAATGTAATCGACTGATTCCAGGGGCAATTCAGCGTCTTCCAGAGCCAGCTTCATACACATATAGGCACCACGTCCGTCCGGATGGGGAGCTGTAATGTGATACGCATCGGACGACATACCGCCACCCATGATTTCGCAGTAGATTTTTGCTCCACGGGCTACGGCATGCTCGTATTCTTCCAGAATCAGGGCCGCTCCACCTTCACCCAGTACAAACCCTTCACGGTCTTTATCGTAGGGACGGGAAGCCGTGGCAAAATCGTCGTTACGTTCTGAAAGTGCTTTCAGGGCGTTAAAACCACCCACACCCGCCTGCGTAACAGCCGCTTCTGATCCACCGGATACGCAAATATCCATCTTACCCAAACGGATGTAGTTAAACGCGTCGATTAGGGCATTTCCTGAAGAAGCACAGGCCGATACGGTGACGTAGGTAGGTCCGCGAAATCCGTGACGGATGGAGATCAGTCCAGCGGAACTATCCGCAATCATTTTGGGAATAAAGAAGGGATTGAACCGGGGGTTTCCATCACCACCTCCAAAATTCAGTACTTCATCCTCAAACGTTTTGAGTCCACCGATACCGGCACCCCAGATTACGCCTACGCGATCAAGGTCTACTTTTTCTTTATCGATGCCCGCGTCCGCAATCGCCTCATCGGCGGTTACGACGGCGTACTGGGTAAACCAGTCCATCTTGCGGGCCTCCTGGCGAGGAATGTACGCCTGTACGTCAAAGTTTTTTACCTCACAGGCAAATTTGGTACGGAAACGGGTGGCATCGAACCGCGTAATGAGATTGGCACCGCTGACGCCTCGGGTCAGTCCGTCCCAGTATTCCTCTACCGTATTTCCTATGGGGGTAAGAGCTCCTAGTCCAGTGACAACAACTCGCTTCAATTGCATAGCGTAATAGTTTTATAATCAGGTTCAGTGATTGACTTGCCTCTTGTATCGAGAGTTTGTTTAGCAAGAAAAATCCGAACCAACAGAATCAAAAAAATGTGCTAATCCGAAAAGAGGCACCGAAATGCCTTTTTCCAAATTAGCACCGCTGATAGATGTTACTTACTTGGCGTGTTCTTCCAGATAGGCAACAGCCTGACCGACCGTCGTGATCGTTTCAGCCTGATCGTCGGGAATAGACACATTGAATTCTTTTTCAAATTCCATGATGAGTTCCACGGTATCGAGCGAGTCAGCCCCGAGGTCATTCGTAAAGCTAGCTTCCGGCGTCACTTCCGACTCCTCCACGCCCAATTTGTCAACGATAATCTGCTTGACTTTAGCCGAGATTTCTGACATTGTGTTTGAGTGATTTGGTTCAAAAAACGTCGCAAAGAAAATTACTTGAATGCAGATTGTCAAACATATTTTTCAGAGCGAGCGTTTATTAAATTTTTTTTTCGGTTTTAAAATTCGATTCAATCGGCATTGATCGGCTTTTTCCTCCCCTTTTCTAATAAAATTCTAATGCATAAAAAAAGAGAAAGCCGGTCTGACTTTTCTCTTTTCAGTCGTATACAGAAAGGAATTTTTATTCGTTCGAAACCTGGCTAGCTCCTGAGGTATTGGCAGTTACGGACGGACGGCCCCGATATCGCACCTGACTGGCTCCACTGGCATCGGCCACTAATTTTTCGGTTACGTAGACGCGGGCCGAGCTGGCTCCGGAAACATTTACGTTCGCCTGACTAACTTTAAATTCTTCGCCTTTAAAGATGGTAGCTCCCGAAATTTTTCCGTCAAGACTTTCCGCATTTCCGTTTAAAGTAACCTGAGAAGCACCGGACAAATCCATTTGTACCTGTTTGGCCCGCGTATCAATGCTGACCTGAGAAGCTCCGGAAATATCAATGTTCATCCGATTTTGGCTACCGAAACCTGCTACTTTGGCCTGGGAAGCTCCACTGAATCGTACGCCCGTCAGGGCGGGCATGGTGATGTGGACGTGTACACGCTGACGATTATTCGAACGCCGATTGCTTTCCCGGTACCGAATCCGAAGCTGACCGCTGCTGACGTTGGCCTCCAGCTCGTCGAGGTCTTTCTGTTCGCCTTCCACTTCTACGTTGAAACTACCCGGCTTTACGTCAATGATAAAGGCTGATCCTAAATCCAGACGGTCAAAATTACTGAGATTGAATGTTTTTCTGGTCTGTGCTCCTACTGAGGTAGCCACTAGCAGGCTCAGGAAAAAGAATACGGAGGTTACGTGTTTGGTATTCATCACGGCTGACAAGGTTTCATGGTGAGTGTAGGACGGAAAGATGTTTTCGCTTAAAGATTTGTTGCATAGCGAATTAAAAAATACCGGACTTTTGTACCTGCCAAAAGAATCCGTATCTTTGCGGCTCATTTCGGCAACCGCTCGACCTGTGGGATTCGATGTTGCCGATCTATCAATGAGTTAGACCATTTTAACAAAACTCTTTCAGAGATCATGAGTGATCTGATCAAACTGGTAGAAGCTGATAATTCAGCTCGCCGGACCGACATCCCCGATTTCAAATCTGGCGATACGCTTAACGTTCACGTAAAAATTCGTGAAGGAAATAAAGAACGTATCCAGGTTTTCACTGGTGCGGTAATTCAACGCAAAAATTCTGGTACGAATGGCGAAACGTTTACGGTACGTAAAGTATCTAATGGCGTTGGCGTAGAGCGTATCTTCCCCCTTCTTTCGCCCAACATCGACAAAATCGAAGTGGTACGTCGCGGTCTGGTACGTCGTGCTCGTCTGTACTACCTGCGTGGCAAACAAGGTAAGGCTGCCAAAATCAAAGAAAAGAAAAAATAGCCTTGAGCTACTCCCTTTTAAAGGTCGTTCCTGTACAGAACGACCTTTTTTTGTACCCAATCCAAAGGTTTTACGCTTTCCTTCTTTATTTTTACCATCCTTGCCTATACTGATTTTAGCTATTCCTCTCTAGACACATGAAAATTGACTCACATCAGCACTTCTGGCAGTATGATCCTATTCGGGATGCCTGGATTACTCCCGCCATGCAGGCCATCCGCCGGGATTTTTTTCCGGAAGACCTCCAGTCACTCCTTCAGAAAACGGGCATTGATGGCACCATAGCCGTCCAATCCGATCAATCCGAAGCTGAAACGGAATTTCTGCTTTCCCTGGCGGAACAACACGATTTTATCAAAGGCGTGGTAGGCTGGGTGGATTTACGGTCAGAGACTCTGAGTGAACGCCTTGAAATGTTTCGGGCGTTTCCTAAACTCAAAGGTTTTCGTCATATCGTACAAGCAGAGCCGGATGATCTGTTTCTGCTTCGGACGGAGTTTATGGAAGGCATACGGACCCTTGGTGAGTATGACTATACCTATGATGTATTGATTTATCCAAAGCACCTGCCCGTCGCCCGCGAACTCGCTACGCGTCTCCCCTATAACCGCTTCGTGGTCGATCACGGAGCGAAACCCCTGATTAAACAGGGCGAACTGGAAAAATGGACCGCCGATATTCAGTCGCTGGGTAAACGCGAAAATGTTTGCTGCAAAGTATCCGGACTGGTGACGGAAGCCGACTGGGAAAAATGGTCGCTTAAACAGCTTCGCCCCTATCTGGACGTTATTTTCGAATCCTTTGGTACTTCCCGTACCATGTTTGGTTCCGATTGGCCCGTTTGTCTGGTTGCTTCCGCTTACGAACGCTGGGTAGAGATACTAAACGAATACATGGAACCGTTTTCGGAAACTGAAAAAGCTCAGTTCTGGGGAATCACGGCTACTGAATTTTATAGTTTATAAGGTTATCTTACTACGATTAGGCTCTTTTGGTATAGTCAGGCTTGGTATCGTTACTAAGCAACAGATCCCTTAAGAACATTTAATGCATTCGTAATGAATCTAAACCTATCCAATAAAGTCATCATTGTTACGGGCGGTGCCAAAGGCATTGGCGAAGGAATTAGTCAAGTGCTGGCTGCCGAAGGAGCGATTCCGGTCATTATTGGTCGTAATGAGTCCGATAATTTGAAAACAGTAGCAGCCATTGAAGCGGCGGGCGGTCAGGCCTTTCAGGTACCTGCCGAATTGACCCAGCCCAGCGAATGTGAAAAGGCTGTTCGATTGACGCTGGAGAAATTTGGTGTCATCGATGGGCTGGTCAATAACGCCGGGGTAAACGATGGAGTAGGTCTGGAAAATGGTACCTATGAAGACTTTGTAGCTTCACTGCACAAAAACCTGATTCATTACTACCTGATGGCTCAGTATGCGTTGCCTGCTCTGAAAGCATCGCAGGGAGCCATTGTCAATATTGGCTCAAAAACGGCTGAAACGGGTCAGGGAGGTACGTCTGCTTATGCCGCCGCGAACGGAGGCCGTAACGCCCTTACCCGCGAATGGGCCGTTGAGCTACTCAAATACAATGTTCGGGTCAACGCAGTGATTGTAGCTGAAAGCTGGACGCCCCTGTACGAACGCTGGATCAATGGCTTACCCAATCCGGAAGAAAAACTCAAGGAAATTACCCGCAACATTCCCTTACAGCAACGCATGACCACCACCGAAGAACTTGGTACTACGGTCGCCTTTTTGTTATCCGACAAATCCAGTCATACCACCGGTCAGCTTATCCACGTGGATGGTGGATATGTACACCTGGACCGGGCTCTGGCAAATGCTTAATTAGGGAGTTTGAAAGGTTTAAGGAGGTTTAACGTTTAAGAATGGTTTGAAATAAGGTTTGAAAGGACTCGCGGTCTGAAACGATGGGACTGTTTTTAGTAATGTTCCAGGGTAATACCTGCTGACAAATGGTTAGAGGCTGTATCCTGCCGTAAATCCATAGTCGCGGCACGCGTCAAACCTCAACCTTCACACTTATCAAACCTTACACGTTTCCAACTTCAAACCCTTTTACACCTCCTGTAATCCTAAACGTCACCACCTCCTCACCTTAGTAATTAATTCTCCCTCTAATCCTTCCTTTCATGGCACTTGGACCATCGTCTGAAAAAGTAAAAATTAAAGATGGCTCGGCTTCTGGCAGTTATTTGATTCCCTTTGCTCTGGTTACGAGCCTGTTTTTTTATGGGGACTTGCCAACTCGCTGAATGGCTCGTTGATTAAACAATTCCAGATTGCTCTGGACTTAAGCCGTTTTCAGGCTGGTATTGTTGATTTCGCTTTTTATCTGGGCTATTTCTTCATGGCTCTCCCGGCGGGATACGTCATGCGAAAGTTCGGCTACAAGAAAGGCATTCTCTTTGGCCTGATTCTGTACGCGGCCGGAGCCTTTCTGTTTTACCCCGCCGCCAGTGCCCGCGTGTACGGATTCTTCCTCTTTGCTCTCTTCATGATTGCCAGTGGCATTGCCTTTCTGGAAACGGCAGCGAACCTGTATGTAACGGTATTGGGCGATCCGGAAACGTCAGAATGGCGATTGAATTTTTCCCAGTCTTTCAACGGGATCAGTCTGATCTTAGGTCCCATTATCGGAGCGTTGTTCATTTTCTCCCAAACCGAGTACACGCCTGAAATGCTGGCAGCCATGCCCGCGGCCGAGGTAGAGGCCATACGGGTACAGGAAGCTCTTTCGGTGCAGGGACCTTATCTGGCCATTGGCTCCATCGTAGCTTTTGTAGCCTTGATCTTTGCGGTAGTGAAAATGCCAGAAGTGGGGGCAGAAGAAGAAAAATCAGCCGGAAAAATCTCCATTACGCACCTATTCCGCCACAAACACCTGGTATACGGCATTATTGCTCAATTCGCCAACGTGGGTGCTCAGTCCGTACTCTGGGGCTATTTCGTGGATTTCAAACTGGATTTCTCCCGGGAAACCCACTGGGTTCTGGCTGAAGGGTGGATGAAAATCATCAGCAGTGCCAGTGGACTGGACGCCTCTTCGCTTTCTAATACCCAGATCGCTGGATTCCACGCTTCGTTTGCACTGGTACTGTTTATGCTGGGTCGCTTTGTAGGTACTTCCCTCATGACCCGAATGCCCGCCCAACGTGTACTTACGATTTACTCCGTAGCCGCTGTGGCTTTCGTAGCCGTTGCTGGCCTTGCGGGTGGTCTGGTCGCCGTGATTTGCCTGAGCATGACGTACTTCTGCCAGTCCATCATGTTCCCCACCATTTTCGCCTTAGCGACCAAAAATCTGGGCGTTGAAGCAAAGATGGCCTCCTCTTTAATCATCATGAGTATCGTAGGCGGAGCGGTGTTACCCCTGGTAGCGGGTCTACTTTTCCCTTCCGGAGCTGCTATGGCCTTGCTGGTGCCCTTTGTCTGCTTTGCTTATGTCGTGTTTTTTGCCATTAAAGGCTACAAAGCTGATTAGTAGGTGAGATTCATTTCCCAATTTATCGCCAGAAGCCGGAACCCCACCGGCTTCTGGTCATTTAGAGCTTTCCTTCTATCTAAATTTTTCTTAAAGCCGATCCTTTCCCCCTATCTTTGTGTTTATATAGATAGTTTGCAATGGTCTGTTTTCAATTTGTTTAAGATAGTAGTAGTTTTTTTTACCTACCCTTCCTATCCTGACCGAAAGCATAGACGATTATGGAGCTGTGAATCGTTCCATGAGAGAACCGCAAACCTGAACACTAAAAACTGAAAACTAAATCGAATGAGTGGATGGATTATGGCCGGGCAGTTATTGCTGGGCCTTTCGATACTGGTAGGTTTACACGAGTTTGGTCACTTCTTCTTTGCCAAACTTTTCAAAATCCGCGTCAACAAGTTTTATATCTTTTTTGATTTCCTTTTCCCCCTGCCTAACGTTGCCAACTTCGCCCTTTGGAAGAAGAAAATTGGGGATACCGAATATGGTATTGGCTGGTTCCCCTTAGGAGGTTACGTTCAGATTGACGGGATGGTGGATGAAACGCAGGAAGCCAATCAGTTGGCTTCTGAACCCCAGCCCTGGGAATTCCGCTCCAAACCCGCCTGGCAACGTCTCTTGGTCATGTTGGGAGGAATCATTGTCAACGTCATCACGGGAATTATCATTTTCTCATCCCTCTCGTACCAGAACGGGTACAACTACATTCCCGTCTCCGAAGTAAACAAGAACGGGATTGTAGCGGGCGAACTGGCTCAGGAAATTGGGCTACGTACGGGGGATAAAATTGTGAAGGTAAACGGTCAGCCGATTGAAGACTTCCGCCAGGATGTAGTAGGTCAGGTTCTGCTTGAATCCAACAGCAATTACACCGTCGAACGGGATGGCAAAGAGCTGGTCATTCCCATCCGGAACGATTTGGCGGGCTTACTGGCTCGGGATAATAACCCCGAACGTTTCATCAGCACCTTCGCCACTCTGGGCGAAGTGGTAAAAGTAGCCGAACCGGAAAAACCGGGTTTGTTTGCCAAGATTCTAGGCGAGAAAAAGCAGAACCTACCAGCCTACGAAGCGGGTATGAAGGAAGGCGACAAAGTGGTTAGTATTAATGGTAAGCCCCTGACATATTACCACGAATTTTCTCTAACGGTAGCGGCGAATAAAGGCAAAGTTATCGACGTGGTGGTTGATCGGAAAGGTAAGATGCTGACGCTTAAACCCCGCGTAACTCCCGAAGGTAAACTGATGGTTTTCCTGAACCGGACGCCCTTACAGACGCCAGCTCACGTGGATTATAATTTCGGTCAGGCTGTAGCAGCGGGTACGTACGATGCCTTCGACGTAGTGGCGAAAAACGTAAAAGGTTTTGGTAAGATTTTTAAAGGTGAAGTAGCCGCCAGCGATGCCATTAGCGGCCCCGTAGGAATCAGTAAATTATACGGTGATATCTGGGACTGGAACCACTTCTGGACGGTAACGGGTCTGCTTTCGATGGCTTTGGCCTTCATGAATGCCCTGCCGATTCCGGCCCTCGACGGTGGTCACGTTATTTTCCTGCTTTATGAAATGATTTTCCGCCGGGCTCCTTCGGAAAAATTCCTCGAACGGGCTCAGCAAATTGGTACCATTTTATTGCTAGGTCTGATGGTCTTTGCGATTGGTAATGACCTGTTTAAGTAAATGATGAAGCGACCCAACCTGCGGCCCTGGCTGAGTATAGTACTAATGTTGGCTTGTATACCGTTGTTTTCCGCCTTTCACCGGAATAAACATGATTTTCACAACAGCCTGACCGAAATGCGTTATGATGCCCGGACTAAGGTGTTTGAAGTAGAAATCAAACTGTTTACCGATGATCTGGAAACGGCCTTGAATAAAGGTCGGTCGGGAGCTAAAATCCGTATTCAGGACAAAGATCAGAACGATCGGCTGGTTGAGGCGTACATCCGTAAGCACTACAAGTTTTTAAACGCGGCGGGTCAGGCGAAAGCTTATCAGTACGTCGGAAAACAGAATGAAGTCGATGCCACCTGGATTTTTGTGGAAATGCCCTTTACGGAGAACATTAAAGGCTGCAAACTTCAGCAATCGGCTCTAACGGATATTTTTGATGATCAGCAAAACATTGTCAATCTGACCTTTGGCTCCGAAAAAAAGTATTTCCTTTTTAATGAGAAAATACCGACTCGTGTAATCGAATAAAGAACATTTTTTAGCTACCAAACAAAGCCGGCAGAGGGGTATAC